>DUZC01000201.1 GCA_013349735.1 Rhodospirillaceae bacterium | reverse complement strand
CAATAAACTCATGCAAACCATTGCTGATAATTTCTTCCGCTGATTGATCCGTCATCGCCGCCCGCATTTCATCCAGCCGTTCCAAGGCCACCGTTCCTTCGCGCAAGCGGAAGCGACTGCGCAACTGTCCCAGCAGCCATTCGGCTTGTCGCATGCACAGAGAAACGGACCGGGGGAAACTATCCGACAACAGCAGAAATTCGGTAATGGCTGTCGGATTCATTCCCACAGGATGAAGCCGCCGAAATGCCTGATAGCCGCCCGCCGCGCGCAGCAGAGCATTCCATTGGCTGAGATCCAGAGCGGACCCGATATCGCCGACATGGGGCAACAAAAGATGATATTTGATGTCCAACAGCCGGGTTGTCTGGTCTGCGCGTTCTAACTGCTTGCCAAGCCAGTAAAAATACCAGGCTTCTTCGCGCGAGAAGGTCCCCTCGACAATTCCGGCATGGGTCTGACAGGCTTCACGGATACGCGAACATAGGCGCGACAGCTTGGGCGAGGTGATATCCTCTGCGGTCAGGCTGCGGATCCAATGCAAAGTCATATTGAGCTGCGCCCACATCTCGATGGATAAAATCGGCCGCAAAGCACGGGCATTTTCATGTGCAGCCTGTATCGTGGAGCGGATCGATGTCGGATTAGCCGGGTCCAATAGATAAAAATCCAATACGCTTTCCGCATTAGCCACGGCATGACGGGCAAAAAAGCGATCATTGTCGGCATTGATCTGCACCACCGACAACCAATTTCGACCGCTCCGATCGCGGGCAAAGGTATCCGTGACGTCCAAAATGCGGGCCAGATTCTCAGCCCGTTCCATGTAACGAGCTAACCAAAAGATATTTTCTGCCAAACGAGCCAGAAGATTGGCCATCGGATTCCCTTCCCCTAACGATCCAACTGCTCAGTGTGGTTTTCGATTTTTAAGTTCGTGAAAGTGCCGATGGCGAAATCACACGAACTTAAAAATCACCACACTCGTTGCACCTGCGTCCGCGCCGGTGTGAGAACAGTGCAAAAAACCAACGCTTTCCGACTACTCCAGAACCCAGGTATCTTTTGAGCCACCGCCTTGCGAGGAGTTCACGACGATGGAGCCCTCGCGCAGGGCGACACGGGTCAAACCACCCGGCAATACCCAGGTTTTTTTGCCGGTAATCGCAAAGGGCCGCAGGTCAACATGACGCGGCGCCAAACCATCCTGGGTCAAGGTCGGCCCGACCGAAAGACCGACCATCGGTTGACTGATATAATTGGATGGATCGGCCTTCAGCTTCTGGCGAAAATCAGCGATCTCGTCGCGGCTGGCTTTGGGCCCAATAATCAAGCCATAACCCCCTGATTCACCAACAGGTTTGACGACCAGGCGCTCAAGATTATCCAGCGTATATTGCAAGCCTTCCGCTTCACGGCAAATGAAGGTTTCTACATTTGGAAGGATAGCGTCCTGTCCCAGATAATAGCGGATGATACGGGGCATATAGGCGTAAACCGCCTTGTCATCAGCGACCCCGGTCCCCACGGCATTGGCCAAAGCCACCTTGCCGGCACGGTAGGAGCGCATCAATCCCGGTACCCCTAACATGCTATCGGGACGAAAGACTTCGGGATCAATAAAGTCGTCATTGAGACGACGATAGATGGTATGAACCGGCGCCAAACCTTTGGTCGTCTTCATATAGACGCGATCGTCCTCATTGACCACCAGGTCACGCCCTTCAACCAAAGGCACGCCCATTTCGCGCGCAAGGAAAACATGCTCAAAATAGGCGGAATTATAGATTCCCGGCGACAGCAACACGACCTGCGGATCTTTCAACCGGGACGGCGCGATTGCGGCCATCGCCTCATGCAAGCGAATACCGTAGTCATCCACCGGGCGTACTCTGACCCCTTCCATCAGATCGGGAAAGGCACGCATCATCAAAGTACGGTTTTCCACCACATAGGACACACCTGAGGGCGTCCGGGCATTATCTTCCAAGACCCTGAAGGCCCCCGCTTCATCCCGCACCAGATCAATGCCACAGACATGGGCGTAAGTGCCGTGAGCGACTTCAAGCCCCTCCATTTCCGGGCGGTAATTGGCATTGCCCAACACCAACTCAGTCGGCAGGATCTTGTCTTTGAGAATTTTCTTTTCATGATAGAGATCATGAAGAAATAGATTTATGGCCTCGACGCGCTGGATCACACCGGCTTCCAAAGCCAGCCATTCCTGATTGGTAATGATCCGCGGGATGACGTCGAAGGGTAAGATCCGGTCAATCGCATCCCGGTCCGAATAAACCGTGAAAGTGATGCCCAAATTGAACAATTCGCGCTCGGCATCCGCCGAGCGGGCCAGAAGTTCCTGAAAATCAAGGGCGCGCAACCGGGCAATAATCGTCGTAATTTCCTCGGCGTTATGCTGCCGAGGGCTGGTCAATTCGCAAAAAAAAGGCCCACGGTCATAACCGGCCAATAAACCAGCGGTAACAATTTTGCCCATACGCCCTCCTCAACCCACTTCCAAGCAAGAAACGCACCACCTGAAGCGATCTAAGTTTTCGCCTGAATCTGGCGACATCCTGCCTAATTTCACGTCACATTATTAAAAATAGCGATCAAGCCTTGAGCAAGGCTTGCCCAAATTTTTCTAACTGTTGTTCAAGGGCTCAACATCAACACCGACTTTAAGAGAATGATCACCGCCCCCAAGCACCACCCCCCGAAGCGGACTGACATCGTCATAGTCGCGCCCCCAACCCAAAGTCACATGATCCAGTTTAGGGATACAGTTATTGGTTGGATCAAAGTCAATCCAGCCCACGTCAGGCAAATAGACGGACATCCAGGCATGGGAGGCATCGCTGCCGCGAAGCTTCTTGGCGCCTGGCGGAGGCTTGGTCAGCAAATAGCCCGAGACATAGCGGGCCGACAGCCCCATCGAACGAACACAGGCAATGCCGAAATGCGCAAAATCCTGACAGACCCCGCGGCGCTTGGCCAAAACCTCCGCCAAAGGAGTCGCCAAAGTGGTTGCCTTAGGGTCATAGGTAAAATCACGATGAATGCGAAACATCAGATCCAGCAAGCACTCCAAAAGAGGCCGGCGGGCCGGGAAACTGGCCAGGGCGTAATCCTGAATACCTTCCGCGATTCCCACATAGGGGCTATCGAACTGACAATCGGCAACCGCTAACATTTCAGCGCCACGCAAAGACTGGACCTGTTGAATGGCATCCTCCCAGGATGCTGTCGCCTGCGCCTCCGGGATCGGCCTTTCGCGAACTTCCACTTTGCTGGTTGCCTGCACCAAGAGTCTGGCATGCGGATCGCGCAGCGCGAAAAAAGTGACCGGATTGCCGTAATAATCCAGCACCCGTTCATCCATTTCCGCAGGCACCGGTTCAATCCGCAAGAGCGAACGCAAACAGGTTTGATGCGCACTGTTGCGGGGGGTCAGATGAGCCAAATGATGGGCCAAAAGCACCGGCTCAGCATAGCCATAGGTTGTAACATGGCGAACACGATAAACTATGACCATGAATCCACCTGCAGGCTGGCCGTCCGGGAACTGGCGGTGGCATGCGTGAAATATTGCTGGGTAACCACTTCCGACAGTTCCCATAATTTCGAGCGAAGAACTTCAAGAAAATTGGCAAGATTACGGGATTCACCGTCTTCATCGGCAGCACAGAGCAACTCAATCTCGGCTGTCCGCACCGCCCCGGTCAACCATACCGTCAGTCGCTGTTCGTGGCCCAGAAAGGCCGAACGGCGACTGGCTGCCAAGGTATTCATATGCGCATCCAGGGCGGTCAATTGAAAAGCCAGCGAACGCGGATTGATTTCATCGGCAATCAACAAATCCACCACCGGCGCAAATTGCGGTGCCGACAAATAACGCGACCGATAGGTCATCGTGCTGTCCGAGATCTCGAGCAACACATCAAGCGCGGAACTGGCGGTTCCATCCGTTTGCGCCAGAATTCCCGAAACCAGTTCCAGCACCTGTACGGAACGTTCCAGCCTTCGACCAAGATCAACAAAACGCCAAGCCAAGCCTCGGGTCATGTTTTCCATCACCAGACCGCTCATGGCTTCAGAGGCCAGCACCAGATCGTTAAGAGCACCGACCGCTTCTTCAAGGATCATCCCCGGCCCGGGCTTGATAGATGTCACCGCCTGCAGCAAGCGATTCACCGCGCGCCAGGTATCGGGCGACAACCGATCCCTGGCCAGGGACGCCCGACGATAAACCCGTTCGACAATGGCACGGACTCCGTCCGGATTCTCAGGATCAAAGGCCATTTCGGCAATAGCGGCAACCTGTGCCTCGTCACTTAGGTCTTCGTCCGGACGAAAATTGCGTTTTAGAATCGCCAAAGCCAGCGGAAGTTCTTCGGCTGACCCAAAACGCGCCAGGCTGCCGGCGCGGGAAAAAGCTGCCCGCAACAAGCGCGCCGTATCCTCGCTGCGCTCAAGATAACGGCCGAACCAAAAAAGATTATCGGCAACGCGGCTTGGCAGATCACGGGCGCCCCGAACCAGCTTGGCTGGGGCCGCGACTTGCTTAAGAATGACAGGCTTCTTTTCAGCTTTTTCTGCCAGGACCCAGGTATCTTTGCTGCCGCCACCTTCTTGAATCGAAACCAACGGGCCACCGCGTTCGGAAGCGACCCGGGTCAAACCACCCGGCATAACGACATAGCCACCGTCATGGGCCGCGAGATACACCCGCAGCATCAGCGGCCGGGAATCCAGCGTATCCCCACACCAAACCGGTGCCGTTGAAAGATGGACCCGCTCCTGAGCGATAAAATCATGGGGACGCCGATTGATGACCTGGCATAGATCGGCCCGCTCGGCCGGGGTCAGTTGTTCGCCAAACTGCGGGGCCATGGAATCCGAAGCAGCAAAGGCTGTTTTCAACACCAGCCGCTCAAGATTGGCCTCAACATAGGCCCTCGGCTGTTCCTGTCCGCACCACCAACTGGCGACCGAGGGCATTTTCAGATCTTCGCCCAACAGATGTTTGGCCAATCCCGGCAGGAAAGGACCAAGCGCCCCTCCTTCAATGACACCGCTGCCAAGAGCATTGGCGACCGCCACCGTGCCATGGCGTACGGCCTGGACCAAACCAGCCACCCCCAACAGCGAATCGCTCCGCAGCTCCAAGGGATCGCAAAAGGCAGCGCTGGTCCGCCGCAGGATAACATCGACCGGCTGCAGGCCTTCCAAAGTCTTCAACCAGACGCGTCCATCGCGAACGGTCAGATCGCCTCCCTCCACCAGCGTGAAGCCAAGATGCCTGGCCATATAGGCATGCTCGAAATAGGTCTCATTGTAGGGGCCGGGCGTCAGCAGGACCATGCGCGGCGTCTCGCGGCTGCGTGGGCTCAAAGCGGCAAGGCTGTCGCGCAGTTTTTCGAAGAAGGGGGTCAAGGGCTTGACCGGCTGATGACGCAACATATCCGCCATCAAGCGGCCGATGATGCCCCGATTTTCCAAGGCATAGCCGGCCCCGGACGGGGCTTCGCAGCGGTCATTAACCACCCACCATTGTCCATCGGGCGCCCGCGCAATATCCGCCGCATAAAGATGCAGATGAACACCACCAGGGGGGTCAATGCTTTGCAAGGGACGCAGATAGCCGGGATGGGCCAACATCACAGCCGGTGGCAAAAGACCCTTGCACAGCAAGTCCTGGGCGCCATAAAGATCGCCTAAGACGGCATTCAACAAGCTGGCCCTTTGAACCAACGCGGTTTCGATCCCGCGCCATTCCGTCGCCGTCAGGATCATCGGCAAAGGATCGAGCTGCCACG
>DUZC01000156.1 GCA_013349735.1 Rhodospirillaceae bacterium | reverse complement strand
TTTGATCCTGCTGGACTGGCGAATGCCGGAAATGGACGGCATCGAAACCGCCCGAGCTCTGCAAAAAATGACAGAATTGGACGTCATTCCCAAAGTGATCATGGTCAGTGCCTATGATCGGGCCGAGGTTGCAGCGCATAGTCATGATGTGGATATCGCCCGCTATCTGCTCAAGCCGGTTCACGCTGACATTTTGGCCGAGGCTATGGTCGATGCGCTGGGTCATAAGTCAAAAAGTGGCGAAAGCAGCCCCTCTGAGCCCGAGGAAGCGCAACAATGGCAGGGATATCATTTGCTGGTAGTCGAGGATAACGAGCTCAATCAAATACTTGCCCGCGAGGTTCTCCAGCAGGCGGGGTTCCAGGTGACTGTGGTTGACAATGGGCAGGCGGGGCTTGATGCCTTGGAAGACGGCCATTTTGACGCCGTCCTGATGGATGTGCAGATGCCGTTGATGGATGGCTATACCGCGACCCGCCTGATCCGCGAAAACCCTCGCACCAAAGCTCTTCCCGTTATCGCCATGACGGCCAATGTCCTTGCTGGCGACCGCGAAAAGGCTTTTGCCTCAGGCATGGATGACTATGTCAGCAAGCCGTTGGATCTGAACCATTTGTTTGCTGTTTTGCGTCGGGTTCTGGCGGGGGAGGCCGCCATCAGACAGACGGTTGAGCCGGTTGGCATGCCCGAACCGGAGTCCGTTCAGACCCTTGATATGGCGCAAGCCTTGCGGGTTGCCGGCAATGACCGGGAATTGGTGACGCGGCTACAAATTAAGTTCCTTGAATCCTTGGCAAATTTTAGCGCTTCTTTCGAAGCGGCTTTGGCAGATCAGCGTTATACTGATGCCCTGCGTCTGGTCCATACCGTCAAAGGCACCGCGAGCAACGTCGGCGCCACAGCCTTGGCGGCGGCGGCGGCTTTGGTCGAGACGGCCTGTCGCCAGGATCGTCCCTCGGCTGAGCATTTGGCCCCGCTCCTGCTGTCCTTAAGGGATAGGATAGGGGAAACCAGTACCGCCCTGCATAGCCGGCTTGGCTCCGACATTGCAGACCGGTATGGCGAAGCCGATCTTTCGGATGAAAAATGGGCAGACCTTCTGGACCAACTTCATGAAGCTCTTTTGCTGTCCGATACCGCTGCGCTGCCTTTGGTAAAAAGCCTTTTGGCCATCGGGGAAAGGAACGGCCATGGACCAACTTTGGCGCGTATAGCCGAAGCGGTCGATCACTATGACTTCGAGGCGGGTTTGGCTGAATTGGAGTCGATGCTGCAGGCAGGCCGCCGGTCCTAAGGTTAGTTTCTTGGTAGCCTCGCCCCGACGGCCTCCACCAAATGCCGGGACTAAACATCTAACGCGGTTGTATGTCCCGAGGCTGCCTGGAATCCAGGCTCGGCAAATGGATAATAAAAGTTGTTCCTTCGCCAAGCGCCGACGCTACTTCGATGCGGCCACCATGCAATTCAACAAAATTTTTCACAAGGGAAAGGCCGAGACCGGCGCCCGGTTGGCGGACTTCGTCGGCATTCCCGCCGCGAACAAAACTGCCGAACACCCGCTCCTGCTCGTCCGGGGCGATACCGCGGCCGGTATCGGCAACGGTAAACAGCAATTGATCCTGGCCGCCGGGGCCAGGAGCCCGCTGTGCGGCCAGGGTTACCTGACCATGGGTCGGTGTGAATTTTACGGCGTTGGATAAAAGGTTAAAGAGGACCTGGCGGATCCGCCGTTCATCGGCAACCATCCAGCCAATATCAAGCGGGCAGTCAAAATTCAGTTCCAGCCGCTTCTCGCGCAGGCGCTCCCGGGTCAGGCGCAAAACGGCGGTCAACATCGCGTGAATGTCGACGGTATTAAGCGACAAGGTCATTTGCCCGGCTTCGATGGTGGCCAAATCAAGAATGTCCGAGAGCACCTGCAACAGATGCTGACCGGCCTCGGCAATGCCGCCGGCATAGTCATGCTGGCGCCGGTTGAGTTTGCCGAAATAACCCTGTTCCAGCATTTCGGCAAAACCAAGAATGGTCGTCAGGGGGGTGCGGACTTCAGCGCTGACACTGGCAATGAAGGCACTCTTCAAACGATCCGCCGCCGCCAGGGCATCATTACGTTCCCGTAACGCTCTTTCGACCCGGGCTGTGTCCGAGACATCCAGCCAAGTGCTGAGAACCGCGCCATCCGGCAATGGAACCGACGCATAGTCAAGGATGGAGCCGTCCGAGCGCTCGATGCGGCCATGCCGGGCGATGCGGTCCGAAAACAGAGCCAGCATGCTGCTGCGTACGGCCGGCCAGTCGCTGGCGGTCGAGAAGAAATCGTGATGCTGCTCGATTAGGTCACTTATATGCGGCTCGCCGGCGAGCTTTTCCGGCGACAGGTTCCAAATTCGGCCATAGGCTGGATTGGACAGCCGCAGTCGGCCATCGGCCGAGAAGACCACCACCCCCTCATGCAGATTGTCGAGCGTTTCGTGGTGCACCGCCAAAGACGTCTTGTGCGAACGCTCGAGGACCAAAGCGTCGGTGACATCTTCGTATGTGAACAACAGTCCGCCAAAAGGATGCGCCGAGATGACCCGGCGTAAGGTTCGTTCGTCCGGAAGATGCAGTAGATCCTCGCGGGCTTCCAGCAGGCTGGTAAAGCGGCGCAATTCCTCGTCCTTGAGCGCACGGTAATCAGCCACTTCCGGCAGGCGCCGATGGTCTCGCAAACTGTCAAGTATATTGCCATAGGTTGGGTTGCTGGCCAGCCAGTCACTGTCGAGACGCCATAAAACCGAAAAGGCGGTGTTGAAAAAAGTCAAACTGGTATCCGGGGAAAAAATAGCGATCGCCGTGCCGAGATTTTCCAGGACCTCTGCATGGGCCGCCACATGGCGCTCCAATTGGGTTTGCAGCTCCTCTTGGGGCGTGCGGTCCACAGCCAAACCAACCGTCAGCAAACCTTCTTCGCCTCCGGTATGGAAGGGGGCTTCAACCAATTCCACCAGATGCCGGGTACCCCCCATCACCAGATGGAACATTTCGGTCCTGGGCAGGCCAGAGGCCCGCGCTCTTGCTGCCAAGGCCCGCGCTTCGCGGATTGAGGCGGCGGGCACCAATTCACTGCCGGCCTCGACCGCGGCGGCGGGCGAAGTCACATCGACCGCCCGCGCATAGGCTTGATTGCAATAGATCAGCGCCAGATCGCCATCGCGTAGCCAGATGGGCAAAGGCAAGGCATCCAGCAGGGCCAGCAGGCGGTCCCGTTCAGTGCCCAGATCCCTTCTTTGATGGGACAGATTTTCGACAGCGGCGGCACCCTCGGTAACATCCCGCATCCATAAGACGTCAGCGAGCGGCAGTCCTTCATTGCTGACCGCCCGACTGCCTAAAATCAAAATGCGGCGCGGACTGTCGGCCAGACCTAATTCCAGTTCAAAACCTCGGCCATGGTGATGCAAGCTGGCGACCGCACCCTCCAACAGTTCGGCTTCGCCTGGGCCAAAGGCTTCAAGAATTTCCGCAAAACCAGCGGTGGTGCCGCCATAAAGCCCGAGCAAAACCGCAAGACGGCGGGAACAATGATGCCCATTTTCAACACCCTGGCTATTCAGGGTCCATCGGAAAAAGCCATCGGGAGCCGCCGAAAGGATTTCATCAAGGCGCTGCCGCTCGGCCTCTAGGCGCGCCACATCGTCGGTGGTCTGACGCAATTGCCGACGCTGCCACAGCAGAATAGGAAGGAAGATCAGGCCGACAAACAAGACGGCAGCGATGGCGAACGCAGCCGCATCCTCGGGCGCCGGGTCGCCGGCCTGAGCAAAGGCGGCGACGGGGGCGAGCATAGTGGTCAGCAGCAACCAGGCGCTAGAGCGTCGCGCGTTCAATTTGAATCACTCTGTTGGCCCCATGGCCAACCCTTTGGGCCGGGCCAAACTGCGCCATTGCTGCGTCAGACGGCTTGACCGTAGTCCCACTACGCTCCGCGCCGTCTTTCTTGCACTGACGACAGTTTGGCGGCGGCAGGGTGAACCAAATTGAACGCACGACGCTCCAGAGCCTCTCATCATGGCATCCCCATAGGCGGGCAGGCTAAACTGCTCGCATGGGCAAAAAAACGCAAGTGCCGGAGCATACCATAGAGAGATGCCACCCGGGTCACAGCATGACTGTCCCCGGGTGGAATCCGCCGGTCAGTAGCGATAGCTTTCAGGTTTAAACGGCCCTTCCACGGGCACACCGATATATTCCGCCTGCTTTGAGGAAAGTTGGCTTAATTTTACCCCGATTTTGGCCAAATGCAGGCGTGCGACCTTTTCATCAAGATGCTTGGGTAGAACGTAAACGCGTCGTTCATAACTTTGATGATTGTTCCAAAGTTCGATCTGGGCCAGCACCTGATTGGTGAAGCTCGCGGACATGACGAAACTGGGATGACCCGTGGCACAGCCCAGATTGACCAGACGCCCTTCGGCCAGAACGATCAGGCGTTTGCCATCCGGAAACTCGACTTCGTCAACCTGCGGCTTCACATTGTGCCAGCGATAATTCCGCAGCGCTGCAATTTGTATTTCGCTATCGAAATGACCGATATTGCAGACGATAGCGCGGTCTTTCATCACGCGCAGATGCTCGATGGTGATGACATCGACATTGCCGGTGCAGGTGACAAAAATATCGCCATAGGGTGCGGCATCTTCCATGGTGGTGACCTGATAGCCTTCCATGGCGGCCTGAAGTGCGCAGATGGGATCAATTTCGGTAACCAGCACCCGGGCACCCTGGCTGCGCAGGCTGGCGGCCGAGCCTTTACCGACATCGCCGAATCCGCAAACCACGGCGACCTTGCCGGCCATCATGACATCGGTGGCGCGTTTGATGCCGTCCACCAAGGACTCGCGACAGCCATATAGGTTATCGAATTTGGATTTGGTCACGGAATCATTGACATTGAAGGCCGGGACCAGAAGTTTGCCCAGTTTGGCCATCTCATGCAGGCGATGGACGCCGGTGGTGGTTTCTTCGGATATGCCGCGCACTTCCTTCAGCATGGCTGGATATTTGTCATGCATGATCTGGGTAACGTCGCCGCCATCATCGAGAATCATGTTGGGAACCCAGCCATCTGGCCCCTTCAGCGTCTGCTCGATACACCACCAGAACTCTTCCTCGGTTTCACCTTTCCAGGCAAAGACCGGGATGCCAGCCGCCGCGATCGCCGCCGCCGCCTGATCCTGGGTCGAAAAAATATTACAGGAACTCCAGCGCACACTGGCGCCCAGCGCGATTAGCGTTTCGATCAGCACCGCCGTTTGAATGGTCATATGCAGGCATCCGACGATCCGTGCCCCGGAAAGCGGCTTTTTTTGGCCGAACTCGGCCCGTAACGCCATCAATCCCGGCATTTCTGTCTCGGCAATGGCAATTTCCTTGCGCCCCCAAGCGGCCAGGGAAAGGTCGGCGACTTTATAATCGGTGAAACTCATCGGCGGCTCCTGCTGGTGTGCCTTGATTTCTTGTTTCTACGATTAGGATCGGCCGCATCGTCAGAAACAAAGAACCAAAATCACACGGAAAATCTGCGTCGCGTATAACAGCGGTCAGACGGTGGGGCAATGGTCGCGTTTTTGCCTTCGCATTGCCTAGCGTGGTTTATTCGTTAAAATCATCCATCAATTGCACGATTTTCAAGAGATCTGACTGTTCCATGATGGATCTCGCCCGTTTCGTTGCGGCCACCAGGTCAAGCGTGCGGACACGTTGCTTGACCAGAGGAATACATCCGACGGTCATCGAAAGGTCGCGGATCCCCAACCCCAGCAGCAACGCCGTGAAGCGGGTGTCCCCGGCCACC
>DUZC01000245.1 GCA_013349735.1 Rhodospirillaceae bacterium | reverse complement strand
GAGCCGCAACACCGCGGATGCCCGCCCCATGGCCAACCCTTTGGGCCGGGCCAAACTGCGCCATTGCTGCGTCAGACGGCTTGACCGTAGTCCCACTACGCTCCGCGCCGTCTTTCTTGCACTGACGACAGTTTGGCGGCGGTAGGGTGAACCAAATTGATCGCACGACGCTCTACGCAGAACACTCTAATGTCCGCCCACCGGGCCACCGCTGCGTGGATTGCTTTTGCGCATCAGATAGACAAAAGGAATGACGACCAGAAAGATCACCGCCAGCAGGCGGAAATCATCGAGGAAAGCCTGCATCATCGCCTGGCTTTGCACCAGGCCGTAGAGTTCCCCCATGGCTTTGCGGTTGGCGGCGGCCGCGCCATCGCCATGAAGCTGAAAAAGACCGGTCAATTGCCCAACCCAGTGACGGAAGACATCGTTGCTGGGGGCGGTATGGGCCACCAGAACGGTCTGATGCTCTTGGCCGAAGCGGGACAGATAGGTCACCACCAGGGAAATCCCAAAGCTGCCGCCAAGATTGCGCGAGACATTGATCAAGGAGGACGCCGCGCTGGTTTTATCCGGTGCGATGGTGCGAAAGGCGGCGGTATTGATGGGAATGAACAGCAAAGCCAGGCCAAGCGCCTGATAGATTCGCGCCCAAACGAATGTTCGGTAGTCGGTCTGCAGAGAAAAATCCGTCATATGGAAAAGCGCCATCGCGCAGACAAACAGTCCCAGGGCAATCAGATGACGGGAATCCACCACCGACACCAGCCGGCCCACCATCGGCATCACCAGGATAATCGACAAGCCTCCGGGGGTAATGACCAGACCGGCCAGGGTGGCGGTATAGCCAAACAGCCGCTGTACCATTTCCGGCAACAGGACGGTGCTGCCCAGCAGAATAAAGCCCAGCAGAAACATCAAGAGATTGGCCATGCCGAAATTACGGTCAGCCAAAAGATGAAGATCGACCAAAGGATCCTTTTCGCCAAGCTCCCAAAGGACAAAGGCGATCAGCGATATTGCCGACAAAATGGTCATCCAAAGGATCAGCGGCGAGGAAAACCAGTCATCTTCTTCGCCTTTGTCCAGCACCACCTGAAGCAAACCCAGACCCAGGGACAACAACAAAAAGCCGATCTTGTCGACCTTGCGGCCGCGCCGCAGCTTTTCTTCGCGCATGCGGGTAAAAGCAGGCGGGTCCTCAATCAAAGCGCCGACCAGAATAGTCAGCACGATGCCGACCGGAACATTCAGCAAGAAGACCCAACGCCAACTGACCTCGTCGGTAATCCATCCGCCCAAGGTCGGCCCGATGGCGGGGGCGAACACCACCGCCATGCCATAGAGCGCAAAGGCCATGCCCCGTTGATGCGGCGGGAAGGTATCGGCCAGGATGGCCTGGGACGAAGGCTGCAACCCGCCACCGGTTAAGCCCTGGATGGCACGAAAAAAAATCAGCGACCCCAGGGTCGGCGCCAACCCACAAGCCAGCGAACTGATGGAAAAGCCAACAATGCAGGCCACGAAAAAACGCTTGCGGCCCATGGCTTCCGACAGCCAGCCAGACATCGGCAGGACGATGGCATTAGTCACCAGATAAGAGGTCAGGACCCAGGTGGATTCATCCTGGCCCGCCGACAAATCGCCGGCGATATGCTGCAGCGACACATTGGCAATGGAGATATCCAGCACTTCCATAAAGGCCGCCAGGGCGACCAGCGGCGCCACCAGCCAAGGGTTGATCATCGGGCGGTGGCCGACACCGGGGCGCTTACATCCACATCGGGGACCACCGACATGCCGGGGGCCAGGCGCTTTTGCATCACCGGGTCAAGCGCGTCGAAGGTGATTTTGACCGGGACCCGCTGCACGACCTTGACGAAATTTCCGGTGGCATTTTCTGCCGGCAGCAAAGCGAACCGGGACCCGCTGCCGGCCTGAATGGAGTCGATTTTTCCAGAAAAACGCTGCCCCGGCAAAGCATCGACTTGGATCGAAACCGGCTGTCCAGGCCCCATGCGATCCAGCTGGGTTTCCTTGAAATTGGCGATAACCCAGGGTGAATCCACCACCAGCTGGGCCAGCACCTGACCTTTTTGCACGACATCACCGGGATTGACGCCCCGTTTGGCCATGCGGCCAGATTGCGGCGCATTGACTGTGGTGTAGGACAAAGCCAGCAAGGCCGCCTGAAGATTGGAGTCCGCCAATTGCTTTTGCGCCCTTGCATTGGCCAGTTGAGCCTCTTTTTGCCGCATTCGCTGCGGTGCGGCCAGGGCATCATGCAAGCGGGCTTCGGTCTGCGCCTGCTGGGATTCCAGGGCGGTGACGGCGGTCAGCGCCGCTTTCCAGCGGGCCCGGGTGGCCCGGGCATCGGCGATGGCCTGCTCAACCCGCTGGCCTGACGCCACCTTGCTGTTGAACAGGTCCTGATAGCGTTTGACATCGGTTGATGCCCGTTCGGCATCCGCGGCGGCCGCTTCAGCCTGCTGGCGCGCCTCGGCGACCTGGCGGCGCAATTGTTCGACAACATTATGGGCTTCATCGATGGCGGCGCCGGTGGTGGCTTTGGTCAGTTCAAGATCGGCGGTGGCGGCCGCCTCCTGCGCTTCGGCCACCGCTAAACTGGCCCGTGCCGCGCTGACCTGCACTTCAGCGTCCCGGGGATCGATCTGCAACAGCAGTTGTCCCTTGGTTACCGCTTGATTGTCGCCAAAACCCACGGTGGCGACGATACCGCCGATCTGCGGGGCCAATTGCACCACATCGGCCTCGATATAGGCGTCATCGGTGGTTTGATGATTATGGTTGATCAGCCAGGACAGCCCGCCCCCAAACAGGCAAATCGCCAAGACACCGCCAAAGATGCGGAAGCGTTTACGTCTTGCGGCTTCCGCTTGCGTCTGGGCGGCAGGCGTAAGGGAGGGAGATTCGTCGGCCATAGCGCGTCTTTCAGGGCTTATACATCAAGATTGGCAACTTTCAGGGCATTGGCCTGGATAAAGTCACGGCGCGGTTCCACCACATCGCCCATCAAGGTCGAGAACACCTCTTCGGCATCTTCGACATGACTGACTTTGACCTGCAACAGCGAGCGGGCATTGGGATCCAGCGTGGTTTCCCACAACTGACCTGGGTTCATTTCGCCAAGGCCTTTATAGCGCTGAATGGCTATGCCTTTTTTTCCGGCATCCATAATCGCATCCAATAATGAGACCGGCCCGGTAATCGGGGTCGTCCGGTCCTTGGCCACCAGTTCGCTATGATTGCCATAGATTTCAAGCAGGCGGTCGGTCATTTCCAGCAGCTTGCGGGCTTCGGCACTGCGCACGGTGGCCGCGTCGATATGGTGGGTTTCTGTGACACCACGCAAGGTACGGCTAAAGATCAGGCCGTCCCCTTCCAGCGCTTCGCCCCGCCAACCGGTTTCCAGAGGCAATTCCAACAGATCAAGCCGCCGGGCGATGGCCTCGGCGGCTTCAGCGGCTTTGTCGGGCATCGTGAGAATCGTTGGTTTGAGGGGCCCGACAATCGCCACCTGTTCGACCACGCGCAGAGGCAGCCGGCGCGAAAGACCCGAGAGCAGGGCCTTAACCTGGCGGGCCTGATCGGCCAGGGCCCGCAGCTCGGTTCCGGCGATTTGGCCCCCACCGGCTAAGACCAGGCGGGCTTCGGTCAGCCCGCCATCGATCAGATAATTCTCCAGGGCCCGATTGTCCTTAAGATAGACTTCGGAACTGCCGCGCTTGGCCCGATAAAGAGGTGGTTGCGCGATATAGAGAAAGCCTTTCTCGATGACTTCACGCATTTGCCGGTAAAAAAAGGTCAATAAAAGCGTGCGGATATGGCTGCCATCGACGTCGGCGTCGGTCATAATAATGATCTTGTGATAACGGGCTTTGTCCGCATTGAAATCTTCCGGGCCGATGCCGGTGCCAAGAGCGGCGATCAAGGTTCCGATTTCGGCCGAGGACAGCATTTTGTCAAAGCGGGCGCGCTCGACATTCAGGATTTTGCCGCGTAAGGGCAAAATCGCCTGATTGGCGCGATTGCGTCCCTGTTTCGCCGAGCCGCCGGCCGAATCGCCCTCGACGATGAACAGTTCGGACAGCGCCGGGTCGCGTTCCTGGCAGTCCGCCAGTTTTCCCGGCAAGGTGGCAATATCCAAAGCGCCTTTGCGTCGCGTCAGTTCCCGGGCCTTGCGCGCCGCTTCGCGGGCGGCGGCGGCTTCGACGACTTTGGAAATGATTTTTTTGGCTTCGCCGGGATGTTCCTCGAACCATTGGCCCAGGCGGTCAGCCACCACATTTTCGACGACCGGACGCACTTCCGACGAGACCAGCTTGTCCTTGGTCTGGGACGAGAATTTAGGGTCGGGAACCTTGACCGACAGGACACAGGTCAGGCCTTCGCGCATATCGTCACCCGAGAGCGCGACCTTTTCACGCTTGGCGATGCCGGAATCGGTGGCGTAATTGTTGACCGTCCGGGTCAGCGCCGCGCGGAAGCCGGCCAGATGGGTGCCCCCATCCCGCTGCGGGATATTGTTGGTAAAACAAAGACAGGTCTCGTGATAGGCGTCGGTCCATTCCATGGCCAATTCGACGGTGATGCCGTCCCGTTCCCCCTTCATCATGATCGGCGGATTGTGCAAAGTGGCCTTGGACTTATCCAGATAAGCGACAAAGGCCTCAAGACCGCCCTGATAATGCAGGTCGATGGCGGTTTCCTCGGCATGGCGGCTGTCGATCAGGCGCAGATAGACACCGGAATTGAGGAAGGCCAGTTCGCGCAGGCGATGTTCCAGGGTTGATAGGTCAAAATCGAGCATGGTGAAGGTCAGCGACGACGGCATGAAGGTCACTTCGGTACCGGTCCGCGATCCCCGGGAATCCTCGCCGGAGGGACCGACCTGAGCCAAAGGCGCCGTGGCTTCGCCATGACTGAAACGCATGGAATATTCATACCCGCCGCGCCATATCCGCAATTCGAGCCATTCCGACAGGGCATTGACCACGGAAACGCCGACGCCGTGCAAACCGCCCGATACTTTGTACGAATTTTGATCAAATTTGCCGCCGGCATGCAGCTGGGTCATGATGACTTCCGCCGCGGATACGCCCTCTTCCTTATGGATGTCCGTGGGAATGCCGCGGCCATTGTCGCGAACACTGACGGAACCGTCGGCGTTCAACTGGACTTCAATGCGATCACAATGGCCGGCCAGGGACTCGTCAATCGCATTGTCGACGACTTCATAAACCATGTGATGCAGACCCGACCCGTCATCGGTGTCGCCGATATACATGCCCGGTCGTTTGCGGACCGCTTCCAGACCCCGCAACACTTTGATGGAGTCGGCGTCATAGGTTTCGCCGGCAGAGACGGAGGGCTCGGAGGGCTCAAGGGGACTGCTACTCATCGACTGTGCTTCCTCTATGCCGCCGTGACGACGGCGTCTTCGACATGAAAAAATTGTCCGCGGGACCCAAGCTCTTCGAAAAGATCCGCATCGGTCCCGGTTAACCAGCTTTGCGTCGCCAAGGCCGTCAATTCGTCGAACAAGGCGGCCCGTCGCGTCCGGTCCAAATGGGCGGCCACTTCGTCCAACAGCAGAACCGGCGGAAGGCCGGTAACCGCCGCCTGAATGCGGGCCTGCCCCAGAATGATGGCCACCAGCACGGCTTTTTGTTCGCCGGTCGAACATTGGCTGGCCGGCAGATTCTTTTGGTGGTGGCGCACCAGCAGGTCACTGCGATGCGGCCCTTCCGCCGCTCCGCCGCTTTCGGCGTCATGGCGCCGGGACGCTGCCAGACCGTCGCGCAAGCGTGTCACCGCCTGCTCCGCATCCAGG
>DUZC01000105.1 GCA_013349735.1 Rhodospirillaceae bacterium | reverse complement strand
CACCGAGAACCAAAGCAACGACGGCACCCATATGTTCAATGCGCTTGACCGTCATGCACATGCGGTCGGCGGCCCCCATGAGGAAAGCGCAGAGAATAGTCGTTATTCCTACCAACAAAAGATCGGCCGGCTTGGCGGTCAGCGGCGGGCCCCAAAATATCTGCATGGCAACCCATGGAAAGGCGACGGTCACCGCCTTGGCCAACAGACGGGTCCCTGGCTCGACGCGCATCTTGCGTAATTTCCAAAGGCCTTGGCTGATGAAAATGACGTCGCGCCAAAGAAAAGCCAATAGAGCCAGCGCCGTACCCAGGTGAACCGCGACACCAATCGTTCCCGCCCGCCAGCCAAGCAGGCCGGCCACCAACAGGGTGTGACCGGTGGCATCAATCGGCCAGACGTCCGCGACGCCCTCAGCGATCGAAAGAATAGCAATATCCGTTAAATTCAACGCGATTATTCCCCCATGGTGTTACGATTATAACATAACTCGGTGCGGGAAGCGAAAGGCAGAGATGGTTCTCTCCTTGAGGGGGAGTTGTTGCGCAAGCCGCCATGCGGAAATTGATGACAGATGGCCGCAGTGGTTGTATCTGACAGATACCCCCTCAGGAATGACTGAAGAGCATGCGCTGTCTTTATCACCTTTTGCTATGCCCATTTTCACGAAAAATCCGTATCGTCCTGGCGGAAAAAAAGCTGGCCTGCGAAATGGTGCTCGAACCTATTTGGGAACAACGGCCGGAATTTCTGGCCCTTAACCCAGCGGCGGATGTCCCCGTTCTGGTCGAACCGGACGGTCAGGTGATTGCCGATTCTGCAGCCATCAGTGAATATTTGGACGAAATCCAACCAGACCCCTCGCTCTTTGGCGCCGACCCGGGGGTGCGAGCCGAAGTGCGGCGGTTGGTTGCCTGGTTTGATGTAAAGTTCAATCGGGACGTAACCATCAATCTGGTCGGCGAAAAAGTTGTTAAACGGCAGATGGGTGCGCGCGGCGGTCCGGATTCGCGTCTGGTGCGGATCGGATATGGGATGATCCGTCAGCATCTTGAATATATCGATTGGCTGATTGAACGCCGTCGTTGGCTTGCTGGCGAGTTTTTTTCCATGGCCGATATCGCCGCCGCGGCGCATCTGTCCACCGTTGACTATCTGGGGGACGTGCCCTGGGATGAGTTTCCACCGGCCAAGGACTGGTATGCGCGCTTGAAGTCGCGCCCCAGCGTACGTCCGTTGCTCGCCGATCAAGTGCCGGGTCTTCGGCCACCGCCCCATTATGCCGATCTGGATTTTTAAAGCGCTCAGGCTCAGCCAAGCACTCTTTCTGAGCCTGCTTTTTTGCGCTCTGCCTAAGTTTTGCTTCGCCGAGGTGATCACCTCCTTGGCTACGACGGAAAAATTGCTGGCGCTAACTTTTGATGCCTGCGAAAGCAAAACGCCGGCATTTCTGGATCAAACCATCAGCGACTTTCTTGTCCGGCGACAGATTCCCTTCACGATATTTGTCTCCGGAAGGTTTGCCCGCCATAACCGGGCGGCGTTGGCTGCTTTGGCCAAATTCGAATTTGTTGAATTCGAGAACCATTCCCTCGACCATAACAATCATATGGAGCGGATGGCCGATGAGGAAATTCGCCATCAGGTTGAGGAGGCCGACAAGCTGCTCTTTGATATCACCGGTCGTCATAGCGGGGTTTTTCGTTTCCCGGCCGGCAATGCCTCGCCTCATGCCGTAGAGTTGGTTGAAAAAATGGGCTACAGGGTGGTCCATTGGTCTTTTGCCAGTGGTGATCCGATCCGCGATTTGACAGCAGACTCATTGACCAATTGGGTGCTGTCGCAAACCAAACCCGGCAATATTCTTATATTTCATATCAATGGACGAGGCTATGCGACGGGTCAGGCGCTGCCTGAAATCGTCGATAGGTTGCTGCAACGTGGCTATCGGTTTACGACTTTGGAAAGGGCATTGCCGTGATAAAATTTCGGTTATTGCGCCAGGACGATGTCGCAGATTTGGCCAGGGTGCTAGAAAGCATGGAGCCCTTTAGCCAACACGGCTTTACGGCCGCCGGGTTAACCTCTTATCTCAGCAAAAAAGACCCCTCACTCTTTCGTTACGTAATAAAAACAAAGGGGCGGATGGCGGGTGTCCTGGCTTGGCGTAGCCCCTGGCTGCGTGGCTCCCTCATTGAATTGCTGGCTGTTTATCCAGAGGCTCAGGGCCTGGGCCTGGGCAGTAAGGCCCTTGCTTGGCTCATAGACAAGGAAAAGGCCAAGTCAAAAAATCTTTGGGTGACGGTCAGCGATTTTAACGCGGCGGCGAAACGCTTTTATCTTCGCCATGGTTTTGTCGAGACGGCCGCGTTGCCTGATCTGGTCAGCCGGGGAATCAGTGAAAGCTTGCTGAGGCGCGCCCTTGATTATCCGGCAGGCGCCAAAGGGTGACGGGACATATCATGGACAGCGACCACCGTCAGGGCCCCGAACGATAATTCCGCTTTGCCAAGAGAGATCTCGACGGGAACAGCGGACCCATCGGGCCGCAGCAAAGAACATTCGCCACCGCCGCCCTCTAACAAGGGCGTGAAATAAGGAAATAAGGTTACCGCGTGATTGCCAATGAGCGCTTCCGCCGATCGACCTGAAAGCCGGGAAAAGGCGGGATTAGCCGATTCGATGCAGCCATTGGCATCCAGGGTCAACATGCCTTCAGGCGCGACATCGACGATGGCTCTCAAGCGGGCCTGACTGTCGCGCAAGGCCGCCCGGACCAATCTTCGCTCGGTGACAACAGCACCCAGCAGCAGGCAGCATAAGGACAAGGCCAGGAGAAAAAACTGCACCTCTGTTACGGATTCCGTGTCCAGCCGGGCCTGTTCAATGGCGACGATCATGCCCACTTGGGTCGCAAAAAGCGCCACCGCGACCCCTTGTAAACCGTGCCAGGCTCCCACCCAAATCAGCGGCATGAATAAGGGATAATAGAGGATGGGGTGCTGAGCCAGATCGCCGCCAAAGACGATCCATAACGCTAATAAAATACTGAATCCCTGTGCAAGATTGGTCCATGAGCTTATGGGGGCGCGCACCGGCGGCAAGGCGATCTGACCGAGCGTGAGACAAAGCGGCGCGAAAATGGACAGGCCGATCATGTCGCCGATCCAATAGCGCAGCCAAACATTACTCACATCTTCAATGGGAATAACGCCGGCCCAGTGATAAACACCGATGAACCCGCTGGCCACCGCCAAACTGGTCACCAAACAGACGGCCAGCAATCGCAGGACGTCCTGCAGGCTGCCCAAACGCGGATCGATACGGTGGATACGGGCCAAATACCAGGCGGCCAGGCTATAGCCGATGGTGGGAACCAGATCCGCCAATAAGGTTGGTCCAATGGGCGCGGCAAAATGGCGGGTTAGGCCATCGGAAAGGCAGGCTCCGATAAAGGCCAAAGGAAACCATTTGAGCCCGCGCAATAACAGGAAAGCCAAAACAATTCCTGGGGGCGGATTCCACGGCGTGATATCAAGGCCGCCATAAGGCCGAAGAAAACTCAGCCAATCGAAAAGGACGTAGAGGAATAGGAACCCAGCTGCCCAGGCGAGATCCGCGATCCGATCCGAGGCGTCGGCAGGATAGGGGTCCGGCTTTGGTTGCATACTGGTTCCGCCCCTCACACTGGTACAATCAAGACCATCATATTATGATGATGACTGGATCGCCTGTCGCGCGATTCAAAAATTATCGTCCTTCGATTTTAACCTTGCAACTAAGTGCATAACTTTTTCAACCGGGACAAGGGTAATCGTGTGGCAATCGGTTCCGTGATCGCGCAAACCCTTGGCGTCGCCAGAAATGCCGGATGCGCCGTGATCGGGTCCGTCGCCGGCTTCAGTGCGCGGACAAAGTTGGTTTGCTGGTTGCTAATGTTTCTTTGCGCCTATCGGTTAGGGCTGCCGGTTCTCTATTCGGCATCCTTGGCCGCATTACCCTGGTTGCTCATCACCGGCAAGTCGTCCTGACGGCTTTTTACAGGCTGTTGAGCAAATGATCGACAAAGGCCGGAACGACCTCACTGGCGGGGCCATAATTTGCTTCAGCAAACAAAGACGCTCCTTCTGACGGCAGAAGGTTCAATTCGACCGTTCGTGTCCCCGGTCGGCTGCGCACTTGACTGACAAAACCTGCGGCCGGATAGACATTGCCAGAGGTCCCCACGGCAACAAAAAGGTGACATTGGTTTAGGGCCTTGGAAATGCGCCCCATTTCCAGCGGAATCTCGCCGAACCAGACCACATGCGGTCTAAGATGACCAGCCTGCCGACAGTCACCGCAATGGCTCTGCTGGTTCAAGTCACCGCTCCAGGGCGCTATGGACCCGCAAAGATCGCAACGGGCTTTGTTCAGTTCTCCATGCATATGGATTAACGCTTTGGTCCCGGCCCGTTCATGCAAGTCATCAATATTCTGGGTTACTACCAGCATTTGCCCCGGCCAAGACTCTTCCAGTCGGGCCAAAGCGAAATGCGCTGCATTGGGTTTGACTTGGCCAAGTTGTTGCCGTCTGGCGTTGTAAAAGGCATGGACGCGGGCCGGATCACGGCGATAGCCTTCTGGTGTCGCTACATCCTCCAGCCGGACCCGGCTCCATTCCCCATCGCTATCCCGAAAGGTAGCCAATCCCGATTCCTGCGAAATTCCGGCACCGCTTAAGACAATAATGTTACCAATTGTCATGGCTTTCTCTTTCGACTTTCCGACAAGCCATTATATCCTGAACCAGCCGTTTGGGGTGGGAGGTTGTTTTTGATCAAAGTGCTTTTTGTTTGTACCTCCAACATTTGTCGCTCTCCTACGGCTCACGGTATCATGCGGGACCGCCTGCTCAAGGCAGGCTTATCGGACCGGATCACCGTCGAATCCGCGGCAACGGACGGCTATCATGTTGGCGAACGCCCGGATAGACGCAGCTTGGCCACAGCGGCCAAGCATGGCATCGATATCAGCGATTTGCGTGCGCGTCAGGTGGCGCTGGACGACTTCACCACCGCAGATGTTATTGCTGTCATGGAAAATAAACACCATGCCCGCCTGTTAACGCGCTGTCCTGTCGGGCAGGAGCATCGGATTAAACTTTTGTTGAGCTTCATACCGAACGGCACCCGTCAGGATGTTCCCGATCCTTATTTCGGGGACGAAAGCTTTGATCAGATCTTTGCGCTGATCGAGGCCGCGATTGAAGGATTGCTTGACCATTTGAAGGCAAAATACCTGCTGGCTTAGATTTTTTCGCATTTTGACTGGATCAAATCTAAGTCCGAGCGGCGCTTGAGCCTATCGTAAAAACGCATTCAAGCTGATCCAGAAATCATTATGGCCGGGACAAGCCCGGCCATAACGTTAGAGTCTTACCAAGCGCTGATTAAGGTCAGGCTTGGTTCATGCGGTTGTCGACAAGATCCTCAACCACGGCCGGATCCGCCAGGGTCGAGACATCGCCCAGTGAATCATGCTCGTTGGCAGCGATCTTACGCAAAATGCGTCGCATGATCTTGCCGGAACGGGTCTTGGGCAGGCTTGGTGCCCATTGGATCAGATCCGGCGAGGCGATGGGACCGATTTCCTTGCGGACCCAGTTGACCAACTCCTTGCGCAGATCTTCGGTCGGTGTGGCACCGGTGACCAAGGTCACATAGGCATAAATGCCCTGGCCCTTGATGTCGTGGGGATAACCCACCACCGCAGCTTCAGCCACTTTCGGATGGGCGACCAAAGCGGATTCCACTTCGGCGGTGCCCATACGGTGCCCGGAGACATTGATGACATCGTCCACGCGCCCGGTAATCCAATAATAGCCATCGGCATCGCGGCGGCAGCCATCGC
>DUZC01000179.1 GCA_013349735.1 Rhodospirillaceae bacterium | reverse complement strand
AGACGCGTGAGCCGGTTTTTGGTGACCTTGAAACCGGCACCAGCGCTCCGAACTTTCCGCCGAAGGTCGGTCACCTCGGCCACCGTCAACCCTTGGTTGTGGGTGACGACGACCAGACCGGCCTCGACGAACTTTTCGTGCAACGCTGCGACCAGCTCAGATTTTTCTTTGCGGTCCACGTTGGTCTCCAATCAAGTACCGGAAGGTCATAGACCCGCCGGCAACTTCGCCTTGGCTCCATCCCATACAGGATAGAACCGGTTGGCCTGTCCCAGAACCCAAGCCGTGGCCGATCTTTCCAACAGAAAGAACGGAAACGGATCGACTCTGTCTATGCGGGCGGTTTCCCTTCAAGCTCCGGTTATCCCGGCAGCACCAGCAGTCTCGGACAGGGTATGAGAGGGCCGCCGGATCGAAGATCCCTTGGCTCCCCCGATCCCACCGCCACCGGTCATCCGCTGGCGACAGGAAACTCTTGCCATCAAGCCAGGCTGGACAAATCCAGCTTGACCCCAGGGCCCATGGTCGAACTCAGCGACACCTTTTCCAGATAGGTGCCCTTGGCGCCCGTCGGTTTGGCCTTGTTGATCGCATCAATAAACGCTTTTACATTTTCCTGCAGCGCCTGCGCGCTGAAACTGGCCTTGCCCACGCCGGCATGCACGATGCCCGCCTTTTCGGCACGAAACTGCACCTGTCCGCCTTTGGCGGCCTTAACCGCCTCGGCCACATTCTGCGTAACCGTTCCGAGCTTCGGATTTGGCATCAGGCCGCGCGGACCCAGCACTTTGCCCAAACGTCCCACCAGACCCATCATGTCGGGCGTGGCGATACAGCGGTCAAAATCCATTTTTCCGGCCTGCACTTCATCAGCCAGATCCTCGGCACCGACCAGGTCGGCGCCTGCGGCCTTGGCTTCATCGGCCTTGGCGCCTTTGGCAAAAACCGCCACGCGCACGGTCTTGCCGGTCCCATTCGGCAGATCCACCACACCCCGGACCATCTGGTCGGCATGGCGAGGATCGATCCCAAGATTCAGCGCAATCTCGATGGTTTCGTCGAATTTGGCCGTGGCACGCGCCTTGATCATTTGCACCGCGTCATTGACCGCATAGAATTTATTGCGGTCGATTTCCGCATAGGCGTTGCGAATACGCTTTCCGTCCGACATCGCTTTACTCCACCACCTGGATGCCCATAGACCGGGCCGAGCCGACGAGCATGGCGGATGCCGCCTCGACATCGTTGGCGTTCAAATCCTGCATCTTCTTCTCGGCAATCTCGCGGATCTGGCCCATCGTTACTTTGCCGACGAAACCTTTGCCCGGAGTTTGTGAGCATTTCTGCAGATTGGCCGCCTTTTTCAGGAAATAGCTGACCGGCGGAGTCTTGGTGATAAACGTAAAGGTGCGATCTGCGAAAGCCGTGATCACCACCGGAATGGGCATGCCTGGCTCAAGACCCTGGGTCTGGGCGTTAAACGCCTTGCAGAACTCCATAATGTTAAGACCACGCTGGCCCAGTGCCGGGCCGATTGGCGGAGAAGGATTAGCCTTTCCCGCCGGCACTTGCAGCTTAATATAGCCGACGATTTTCTTTGCCATTGTCTACCTCGGTTCTACTTTCTCAAATTCGGCACTGCCGAAGGGCCGGGTCGGCGGTGCGGCCATGGCTGACCTCCCGCCTTCTGTTCGCCTTGCCGGCAACCCGTGTCCCGGCAAGGAATTCTGTCTATAGCTTCTCGACCTGCGAATATTCCAGTTCCACCGGTGTGGAGCGCCCGAAGATCGAAACGGCGACTTTGAGCCGGGCCTTTTCCTCGTCCACTTCCTCGACCATACCGTTAAAGGAGGTGAAGGGACCATCGGACACCCGCACCTGCTCGCCCACCTCGAAGGTGATCGAAGGCTTCGGCCGTTCGATGCCATCTTGCACCTGCTTCATGATGCGATCGGCTTCCGCCTCGGAAATGGGCGACGGACGGCCCTTGCCGCCAAGAAATCCTGTAACCTTGGGTGTATCCTTGACCAAATGCCAGGTCTCATCACTGAGATCCATCTTGACCAGAACATAGCCCGGGAAGAATTTACGCTCGGCGTTGATCTTGGCGCCGCGACGGACCTCGACGACCTCTTCCACAGGCACGAGAACCTGCTCAAAGCGTTCAGCCAAACCCTTCTGTTCGGCCTGTTCGCGAATGGACTGAGCGACCTTTTTCTCAAACCCGGAATAGACGTGAATCACATACCAACGATGGGCCATGCTCAGGCTCCCAGCCCAAAAATCTGTTTAACGGCCCAGGCAAAAAACTGGTCCACCAACAGGAAAAACAGCGAAGCAAGTACCACCATGGCGAAAACCATCAAGGTCGACACGCCCGTCTCTTTGCGGGACGGCCAAGTGACCTTGTTCACTTCCTGGCGTACCTGGCGAAAAAACAGGGCCGGAGAAATTTTTGCCATGACTACTCGTTCTACCTAAGCACCAGCTCAAAATGACGCCGGCTTCCAACGCGGGTGGCAGGAGTGGAGGGGCTCGAACCCCCAACCCCCGGTTTTGGAGACCGGTGCTCTACCAGTTGAGCTACACTCCTAGACCCAGAGCAACGCCGCCGAATCAGCGGCGGCGTTGGAATTACATGTGATCCGCCCGACCTCGCGGTCGGGCGAGACCACGCGTTATATACTTACTTTAGGATCGACGCAACCACTCCGGCGCCAACCGTGCGGCCACCTTCGCGAATTGCGAAACGCAACCCCTCGTCCATAGCGATCGGAGCAATCAGCTCGACCGTCATCGATACATTGTCCCCCGGCATCACCATCTCGGTGCCTTCGGGCAAAGCCACCATCCCGGTGACATCGGTCGTCCGGAAATAGAACTGCGGACGATAATTCGTGAAGAATGGCGTATGCCTGCCCCCTTCTTCCTTCGTCAGGATATAGGCTTCGGCCTTGAATTGGGTATGCGGGGTAATCGTCCCCGGCGCCGCCAGAACCTGGCCACGCTCGACATCTTCACGCTTGGTGCCACGCAGCAGCGCACCGATATTGTCGCCCGCTTCACCCTGATCCAGGAGCTTACGGAACATTTCAACCCCGGTCACCGTCGTCTTCACCGTCGCACGAATGCCGACGATTTCCACTTCTTCGCCAACCTTCACAATGCCGCGCTCAACACGACCGGTCACCACCGTGCCACGGCCGGAAATCGAGAACACGTCTTCAATCGGCATCAGGAACGGACGATCCTTCGGACGTTCGGGCTGCGGAATATAGGCGTCAACCGCCTTCATCAGCTCAAGAATCGCGTCATGGCCAAGGGCCGGATCACGGCCTTCCAGAGCACAAAGAGCCGAGCCCTTCACAATCGGAATGTCGTCGCCAGGAAAATCATAGGACGAAAGCAACTCGCGGACCTCAAGCTCAACCAGCTCAAGCAGTTCCGGATCGTCAACCATGTCGACCTTGTTCATGAACACAACCAGCGCCGGAACACCGACCTGACGCGCCAGAAGAATATGCTCGCGGGTCTGGGGCATCGGACCGTCCGCCGCCGAAACTACCAAAATCGCGCCGTCCATCTGCGCCGCGCCGGTGATCATGTTTTTCACATAGTCAGCGTGACCGGGGCAGTCCACATGCGCATAGTGACGGTTCGTCGTCTCATATTCCACATGCGCCGTCGAAATCGTGATACCGCGCGCCTTTTCTTCGGGCGCCTTATCAATCTGGTCATAGGCCGTATAGGTCGCGCCACCCGTCTCGGCCAGAACCTTCGTGATTGCTGCTGTCAGCGAGGTCTTGCCATGGTCAACGTGACCAATCGTCCCCACATTGCAATGCGGCTTCGTCCGCTCAAATTTTGCCTTCGCCATTTTTCAACCTGTTCCGTTGGATGAGACCGAGTCAAAAAACAAAAACTGCCAACTATTGGAGCGGGTGATGGGAATCGAACCCACACAACCAGCTTGGAAGGCTGGGGCTCTACCATTGAGCTACACCCGCCGAATTTCTGCCGCCAATCCAGGCATATCTGGCCTGGAAGTTGGTGGAGGGAGTAGGATTCGAACCTACGTAGACGTTCGTCGGCAGATTTACAGTCTGCTGCCATTGACCGCTCGGCCACCCCTCCCCATCCGCCCGGAAAACCCCCGGTCTGGCGGGAGAACGGAACTAAGAGGATTCGGATGCTATTGTCAATCGCAAAAGAGTGCTTAAAACATGGATTGCGCCCGACTCAGGAGGCTCTTGATGACCCGTCCACGCCAAGGAACACCCCCCAACCGCCCCAACTCTGCCGACGGCAACCGGATCTCGACTGCCAAGAAGGAGGATCGGCGCGCATTGCCTCGTGCCGGCCGGAGCGGAAGTCATGGCAGTTCAACCCTTTGGCTGTGGGGCACGCATCCCGTTCTCGCCGCCCTCGGAAATTCCGAACGGCGCTGCCATCGCCTGCTGCTGACCAGTGAGGCGCTGCGCAGCCATGGCCCGGCCATCACTAATTTGGCCAAAAGCCGTCCCCTTCCGCCGGCCGAATCGATCGAACGGGCCGATCTGGACGGGCTATTGCCGTTGGGCGCCGTGCATCAGGGCATCGCTCTGCTGGTCGATCCGCTGCCACCAATCGATTTGAGCGACTTGGTCGCGACCGCACGCGGTCGCCAGAGTGCGGTCATCGTCGTCCTGGATCAGGTGACTGACCCACACAATACCGGGGCGGTTTTGCGCTCGGCCGCGGCCTTTGGCGCGCTCGGCATGGTCATGCAGGACCGGCACGCACCCGAACAGACCGGCACCTTGGCCAAAGCCGCATCGGGCGCGTTGGAGCGTCTGCCGCTGGTCCGCGTTACCAATCTGGTCCGGGCCCTTGAAGAGCTGAAAGACGGTCAATTCTGGATTGCCGGGCTGGCCGGCGATGCCCCTTGCACTTTGGCCGAAGCCAATCTGAAAGGCCATATCGCGCTGGTCCTGGGCAGCGAAGGAGACGGCCTGCGCCGTTTGACCCGCGAACATTGCGACCATCTGGTCAAACTGCCGCAGACCGATCTGGTGGAAAGCCTTAATGTTAGCAATGCGGCCGCCGTCGCCCTTTATGAACTGGTTCGTCGCTGATTGAAGCCCTTGCAGGAACGGTCACAGCTCATTAATTTGGGCGCCACGACGCTGCCGGTTTAGCTCAGTTGGTAGAGCAACCGCCTTGTAAGCGGTAGGTCACCTGTTCAAGTCAGGTAACCGGCACCATATTTTTCAAGGGCTTAGGCTGTAATGGCCTGGGCCCTTTTTGCTTATGGGTAACACATGGGTAACACTTAGATAGAAACAGCGGTCCCTTTTGCCATATTCCACCAGACCCTAAACATCTCTGGCAGCCAGCATTTCTTGCCCGTTGAAGGTCTTCGGCCTAATATCCGCTAATGCCCAACGACGCCATCCCCGTTCCTGCCGATAGCCTCCGCACCCTGCTTGATTTATTGACCGCGGTCGTGAGAGAGGCTGGGCAACAGGACAAAGTTGAACTGGTAGAACTGTCCGAGCGAGCCAAGGCCATAGTCGAGGATGCCTTGAGGCTTAAGACCCATTGACCAGGACTGCCCAGGGAAAGTCCTGGCCGCTGGCAACCACCCGTTTAGTGCCATCAACGGCCGACCACTGGCCCCCCAATAAACCCGCCGCCTAGTGTGGTGATTTTTAAGTTCGTGCGATTTTGCCATCGGCACTTTCACGAACTTAAAAATCGAAAACCACACTAGAAACAATTAATTGCTAGTGTCCTGATCGATTCCGAAGTTCGATAATAGCCTGGATTGGGTCGCACGAACTTCGGAATCGGGACACTAGTGGATCGAGTCTAACACTTGGTGCCCGCGCCTGACAGCGGCGATGATTTCGTCAGGATCCTTGGTCCAGGTGAAGGGTTTTGGGCTTTGATT
>DUZC01000197.1 GCA_013349735.1 Rhodospirillaceae bacterium | reverse complement strand
GCCGACCTCGACGATTTATGGCCATGAAAACAGTTCCACCAGTTTCGAGATCGGCGTGTTCGACAGCCATCACGGTGAATCCATCACCGCCCTGACGGTGACCGGGGCGCCAACCGGCACGGTGCTCTATATTCATGGCTCATCGACGCCGATTACTGCCGACGGGTCGGGGGTCTGGCATCTGCCGACCTCCTCTTCTTTTGACTCTATCAGCGTCCAGCCGCCCAACGGCTATGTCGGTAATATGACCCTTTCGATCAATGCTACCGCGCAGAACGGCAGCGCCGCAGCCGTCACCACCAGCCAACAGGTTACGGTGGATGTGCTGGACGCGGCCCCGACTGTCAGCCATGCGCAACAGGTGTTCAGCGCCCAGGTCGGCAGCAGCATTACCGAAAGCGTCGGTGCCCATGCGGCAACCGGCAATAGTTTAAGTTACGCCCTGGTCAGCGGCGAGTCTCCGGCGCATGGCAGCGTGACGTTCGACCAGAACGGCAATTTCACTTATACCGCCAATAGCGGCTATACCGGCAGCGACCAGTTCCAGGTTCTGGTCACCGACAATCACGGTGGCGCCACCGTCCAAAGCGAAACCGTGTTGATCAGTGATCCCTTCCACTCCCATCAGACCGGCGGCTTCAACCATCTCGGGGGGTCGGCGGGCGCAGACGGCGGCATCGATGGTGGCGGCGGCGATGCGCATATCTCGCAAGGCGACGGCAACTACGCCATCTATGGCAATGACGGCAGTGCCACCACCGGATCGGGCGTCTGCAAAACGCTTTTGTCGCTTTCGGCACTGTCCAGGGACGAAGCCTATGGCGCCCATATGACTTATGCGCTGGGAAATGTTCCAACCCATTGCACGGTTGTCGATGGCAATGGCAATGCGCTCGATTCGGCTCACCTGACCGATGCCCAGATCACTGCCGGCGTTTATCTGCAATTCCCTGACGACCATGTCGCTGCCAGCTTCGCGTTGAGCTGCACCGCAACTTTGACCGAGAGCAATGGCGTTTCGACGGTTTTTGCCCAAACCAGTCTGGCCGTGGACACCTCTTTCATGGGGGGCAACGACACCATCAGTGCCGGCAATGGCAATGATGTGATCTATGGTGGTGCCGGCAACAACAATATCACGGCTGGCAATGGCAATGACCATATCACCGCCTATGACGGCAATAACAGCCTGACCCTGGGCAGCGGCAACGACACGGTGACCCTGGGCGATGGCAATAATAACCTTATCGTCAATGGCGCCGGCAGCAATGTCTACAGCTTGGGCGGCGGCACCAACACGCTGACTCTCAACAATCTGCAATCCGCGCAGACCGTCAATCTGACCGGCAGCGGCGGCCATACCGTCCTGGCCTTCAACAGCGCCATGGCCAACAATCTCGTCGATTTAAGCCATGGCAGTGGCGGCAACAGCGTCGTGGTCCAAAATAACGGACATGCCGGCGGCGACACTTTCCTGATGGATCTTAAAGGCGGTGAAAATATTACCGGGGGAACCGGCAGCAATTGGACGGATATTGTTGATCTTTCCGGTCATACCGCGGCAGGAACACCGGTCACGGTGGCCGTAGGCAACCAAAGCTGGACCGAAGCCCTGAACAGCCATGGGACCATTGATCTGACCAATAACAATACGACGCATGATGTCTCAGGAACAGTGTCCTTTACCGACACCTCCGGTCACAATTTACAGATCGCTTTCAGCAATATTGAAAAGATAAATTATTAGAGGCCCGCGCTAATTGCGTGGCTTCAAATGAATATGCGGCCCGGCCGCTGAATGGTGCGGACCTAGGGAATGGTCATGGCCATGCTCGTGCCGCCCACGGATCACGTCAGCCGCCACCAGATGTAAATTCCCGTGCCGCACCCCGGTTTCGGCAATGGTCGCCTCGGCAAATTGCCGCACGGACGGAATTTCGCCCTGCACAATAACGACTTCCAGACAGTTTTCGTGATCGAGATGAACATGCAGGGTCGATAACATCAAGTCATGGCGGGCATGTTGGGATTCCGTCAGGCGGCGTGCCAGTTCCCGTTGATGATGATTATAGACGTAAGAGAGGCATCCAACCGCATGACCACCATCGGCGGCGCGGCCACGGTCCAGTTCCAGACGCTCGCGCAGCAGATCGCGGATGGCTTCGGAGCGGTTCTCATAACCCCGATGGCGGATATAGTCGTCGAACTCTGCCAACAAACCATCATCCAATGAAATCGTCATGCGTTCCATGGCGTCCCTCCTCTCGGGTCGTTCCTCCTGCCCGATTTATCACATTTGCCCGGCAAAGGGCAGCTTCGGAGGAGGTGGTTGACAGGCAAAGCGTCCGTATGAAATTATTGTAAAAAGTTCTTACGGGGTGGGGGCACAGCATGGTTGGAATGGCGAAAGGTCCGGAAGCTGTCTCGCTGCGACATTCCGTGCTGACCCTTGGCGTCTTTCTTATTTTGGCCAATCTGGCGGCCTGGATCTGGGCCTTGCTGGCCTTCCATGACTATCCGGTTTTGCTCGGCACGGCCCTTCTGGCCTATAGCTTCGGTCTGCGCCACGCGGTCGATGCCGATCACATCGCCGCCATCGACAATGTGACGCGCAAGCTGATGCAGCAGGGACAGAAGCCGGTCGCTGTCGGATTCTATTTTTCGCTGGGTCATTCGACCGTGGTCTTTGCCTTGTCGGTGGCCATCGCCGCCACCGCCGCCGCGCTGGAAACCCGGTTCGCCGGTCTAAAGGAAGCCGGCAGTCTGATCGGCACCAGCGTCTCGGCCTTTTTCCTTTTCGTCATAGCCGCCGCCAATATCGGTTTGCTGATCGGCATTTATCGGCGTTTTCAGCAAGTTAGGCGCGGCCATCCGCTGGTCGAGGCAGAGATGGATCTGTTGACCAACCAGGGCGGGTTGCTGTCCCGGCTGTTCCGGCGGCTGTTTGGCCTGATCAATGCCGGTTGGCATATGTATCCGCTGGGCTTTCTGTTCGGCCTGGGCTTTGACACCGCCACCGAAGTCGGCCTTTTGGGCATTTCCGCCACCGAAGCGGCGCAAGGCCTATCCATCTGGTCAATTCTGGTGTTTCCCGCTTTGTTTGCCGCGGGCATGGCCCTGGTCGATACCCTGGACAGCATTTTAATGGTTGGCGCCTATCAATGGGCTTTTGTAAAGCCGGTGCGCAAACTTTACTACAACCTGACCATTACTGGCATGTCGGTCCTGGTGGCGATCCTGGTCGGGAGTGTCGAGGTCCTTGGCCTGATGGCCGATCAATTGACCCTTGAAGGGCCTTTTTGGGACGCGATTAACGGACTGAACGCCAATTTCGGCCTTTTGGGTTTCCTGATTGTCGGTTTATTCCTGGCCAGCTGGCTGCTGTCGGTGCTGGTTTACCGTTTGAAGGGCTATGACCGCCTGGAGCCTGAATTTTTAATATGACTGAGGGCCGAATTGACTTGCCGGGGAGGCTTTACTAAACTCCCCGGTTCAGTTTCAAGGATTGAAGATGGCCCCCAAATTTTTCGGCCCCGCCGCCCTTTTCCTCGCCAGCAGCCTCCTCCTGTCCGGCCCCGCCTTTGGTCAGCAAGGCGCTCCGCCGGTGACCGTAAGTCCGCCGCTGCAAAAGGAAATCACCGAGCATCAGGACTATACCGGCCAGTTTGCCGCGGTTGAATTTGTCGAGATCCGCGCCAAAGTCAGCGGTTATCTGACCGAGATCCATTTCACCGATGGCCAGATGGTGGCCAAAGGCGATCTGCTCTTTGTCATTGACCCGCGCCCTTATGAAAATGCGGTGGCTTTGGCACGGGCCAATGTTGCACAAGCCTCAGCCTCCGTGGAACTGGCCAAACGGCAATTGGTCCGTGGCGGCGAATTGCGGCAAAAGGATTTCCTGGCGCAAAGCGACTATGATACCCGCTTGCAACAGGAGAAGATCGCCGAAGCCGCTCTCGAAGGGGCCCATGCGACCCTCCGCGACGCAGAGTTGAATCTGGCCTTTACCCGGGTTACCGCCCCCACGGCCGGTCGCATCGGCGCGCATCAGGTCAGTGTCGGAAATCTGATCAGCGGCGGCGGGGCCAATGGGGTTCCAGCAACTTTGCTGACCACTATTGTCTCGCTTGATCCGCTGCATTTTACCTTTGATATGAGCGAAAGTGACTATCTTGGCCTGCAAAAAGCCTTTGGTGTCGGACTCGATCAATCCACAGCCGGCGGCAAAATGAAAGTCAGTATCGCTCTTGGCACCAACAGTGATCGCTGGCGTGACGGCGAAATTGACTTTCTCGACAATCAGATTGATCGCGGCACCGGCACCATCCGGGTCCGGGCGATCCTCGACAATCACGAACATGCCATCACCCCCGGGGGGTTCGGCAAAATAAGACTGCCCTCGACCCTGCCCTACCAGGCCTTGCTGGTTCCCGAATCCGCCGTGGTCACCGATCAATCCCGCAAAATCGTCATGACCGTGGCCGAGGATGGTACGGTCATTCCGAAAATGATCGTCCCGGGCCAAATTATTGAGGGCATGCAAGTGGTTCAAAGCGGGATCGGGCCGGAGGATAAAATTATTATCAACGGCTTGATGCGGGCCCGCCCCGGGGCCAAGGTCACGGCGCAGCTCGGGTCACTGTCGCCCCGTCCGCAGGGGCAATAGCCATGCGGCTGTCCCATTTTTTTATCGACCGTCCTATTTTCGCGACGGTTGTCGCGGTGTTCATCACCCTGATCGGGGCGATCGCTTATTTTGCTTTGCCTTTGGCCCAATATCCCGAGATCGCCCCCCCCACCATCATCATCACCGCCGGCTATCCCGGGGCCTCGGGTCAGGTGGTGGCCAACACGGTGGCGACGCCGCTGGAGCAGCAGATCAACGGCGTGGAAAACATGCTGTATATGTCCAGTCAGGCGACGGGTGATGGCAATCTGCGCCTGACGGTCACGTTCAAACAGGGAACCAATCTCAATATCGCGCAGGTGCTGGTGCAAAACCGGGTCGCGCTGGCGATCCCGCAATTACCCGCCGAAGTGCAAAGATTGGGGGTCTCGGTGGTTAAAAATTCGCCGGACTTCCTGATGGTCATCCATCTCTATTCGCCGGATGGTTCGCGCGATCAGCTCTATCTGTCCAATTACGCCACTTTGCAGGTCAAGGATGTCCTGACCCGGGTCGAGGGGGTCGGCAGCGTGGTGGTGTTCGGTGCCCGCGATTATGCCATGCGCGTTTGGCTCGATCCTGAAAAAGTGGCCGCCCGCAACCTGACCGCCGCGGAAGTGCTGGCGGCCTTGCAGGCACAGAATGTCCAGGTCGCCGCCGGTGTTCTTGGCCAACCGCCGATGGACAAACCCGGCGCCTTTCAATTCAATGTGCAGACCCTCGGCCGGCTGACCGATCCGTCGGATTTTGCCGATGTGGTGGTAAAAAGCGATAAAGATGGCCGGGTCACCCGGATCCGCGATATCGCCCGCGTTGAACTTGGCGCTCAAGATTATAACGTCAACGGCTATCTGGATGATCAGCGCGCCGTGCCCATGGGCATCTTCCAGCTGCCCGGCTCCAACGCCCTGGATACGGCGGCCAGACTGCTGTCGACGATGGAGGGCTTATCCAAAACCTTCCCCCCCGGCCTGAAATATACCGTGGTCTATAACCCGACCGAGTTCATCGACCAGTCCATCCACGAGGTTTATAAAACCATCTTCGAAGCCATCCTTTTGGTGGTGGTGGTGGTGATCCTGTTCCTGCAGACCTGGCGGGCCTCGGTCATTCCTATCGTCGCCATTCCGGTTTCGCTGATCGGCACCTTTGGCGCCCTGCTGGCCATGGGCTATTCGCTTAACAATCTGTCCCTGTTCGGGCTGGTCCTGGCGGTGGGCATCGTCGTCGATGATGCGATCGTCGTGGTGGAAAATGTTGAACGCAATTTACGCGAAGGCATG
>DUZC01000120.1 GCA_013349735.1 Rhodospirillaceae bacterium | reverse complement strand
GATGATCTTGGCAGTGAAGCGATCGCCGCACTTCGCCCTGGCTATCAACCCTGGATACTGCCCCTGTGGAAGCCGCCGAGCGCCGAGGTGGAGAGCTTGTTATTTGCGCTGCAGGCAGCCTTGGGGGCCGGGGTTCTTGGCTATGTGATTGGTCGGCGCCGAGGCGCCTCGGGCAGCAATGTCAGCGATCGATAGGACCGCCCATCTCAATCCTTGGCGTCATCGTTCGCTGACTGAAAAGGCCGTTCTTGCCTTAGGAATGCTGCTGTTGGCGATGATTTTTCCGCCCTTTCCAACCGGGGCTTTGATCGCCGGGATCATGGCGTCGGTGACGTTGCTGGGCGCCAGGGTTCCGGTTCGGACCTGGATCGCCTGTGTCCTGGCGCCTGCCGGCTTCCTGTTTTTGGGGGCGCTTACTTTGTTGGTCCAATTTGACGGCGATCGTCTGTCTTGGGCTGCCGGCGGGGGGGCGGCGGCGGCGGCACTTATCGTGCGATCGCTGGCAGGATTATTCTGTCTGCTGTTTTTGGCGCTGACCACGCCGGCATCGGATTTATTGGCGGGGCTTCGCCGATTTGGCCTGCCCTCAGAGATTGCCGAGGTGGCTCTGCTGATTTACCGCATGCTCTTTCTGTTTGGCGATACGGCCAAGACCATGGATGCGGCTCAGGCGGCCCGCTTGGGTCATAGGGGCGTAAGACGCCGGTTGCACGCCTTGGGGATGCTTCTCGCCAGTCTGCTGCCGCGGGTGATGGATCGGGCGCGGCGTATGGAAATGGGCCTGGCCGCGCGGGCCTGGGATGGCGAGATGCGGGTTCTGGGTCGTCGTCCGGTCCTTTCGATGCCGGCTCTTATCCTGATTTTGTCCCTGGAAGCTGGGACGGCCCTGCTGGGAGTCCTGGCCTCGTGACGCTTTTGGAGGCCAAGAGCCTGGTTTATGCCTATCCCGGAGGGGTGCCTGCCCTGCGTGGCTTGGATCTTCGTATCCAAGCCGGTCGGCGCTTGGCGATCCTAGGACCGAATGGCTCGGGAAAGACGACGCTGCTCTTGCATCTTAACGGAACGCTGCGGCCATCAACTGGCCGGATCGTGTTGGAGGGCGAGGACTGCGGCTATTCTCGCTCCCAACTGGTGGCCTGGCGTCGGCGGATTGGCTTGGTCTTTCAGGATGCCGAAGACCAGTTGTTCGCGGCTTCGGTGGCCGAGGATGTTTCATTTGGCCCTTTAAATCTGGGTATGCAAGACGATGAGGTGCGCCAGCGGGTGGATGAGACCCTGGTCGCATTGGGTATCCAGGATCTGGCTGACCGCCCCACCCATATGCTGTCTTTTGGTCAAAAGAAGCGGGTCGCCTTAGCCGGCGCCGTGGCCATGCGCCCGCAAATTCTGATGCTGGACGAGCCAACTGCCGGTCTGGACCAAAAGGGTTCGTGGCAGTTGCTGGAGGTGCTGACAAGGCTCGAGTCTCTGGGAACCACCTTGGTTTTTACCACCCATGATGTGGATCTGGCCTATAGCTTTGCCCATGATGTCGCCTTGTTCAAGGACGGTAAAGTCCTGGTTCAGGGCGTCGTCGATACGGTTTTGGCCGATGCCGGCCTGTTGGCCCGGGTCGAGTTACGGAGCCCGTTTCTGATGGAGTTGGGCCTGAAAGCCCGAGCCCTGGGGTTGCTGGCCGACGCTTCCCCACTGCCACGCAATCGCGACGAAGTGCTTAATTTGTTTGGACCGCGCGCGCTCTAGCTCTGTACGGTTGCCGCCCGCCAATATTTATCGTCGAGCAGCGCAGGAACGGCGATGGTCCGCAATTCGCTTTCCTTGCCATGGAAAGCCAGTCGAGCATGAAGAATGCCATCAACGGCGGTCATCAAGTGAACAACCTCCCACCAGCGCTCGATGCTGTCGCCAGCCTTGACGAATTTGTCACCCAACCCAACCTGTCGTTCTCTGCTTCGCAACATACCGGCGCACCGTTCCATTCTAATGGCGGAGGGAGCGCATCATGCCACCATCCCACGCGAAAAAGAAAGAGGGGATGCAGGCTGGCGATTATTCCTGTTCATTCGCTTCACCAGACGCTTGGGCAGCAAGCGTCCGGACCCTGTCGTCGGCATGCCCCAAGGGTCTGTGCATAATCACCACATCAATCCACCGCCCGAATTTCAGCCCTACCCCGCGAAGCACGCCTTCTTGGCGAAATCCTAGCTTACGATGAAGCTGGATTGAGCCAAGATTGGCTGAGTCACCAATGATGGCAATCATCTGTCGGTATCCAAGTTCAGTGCATTGATCAATCAAGAGGCGTAACAAGGACGCGCCGATATTGCGCCTGACGATGCCTGGGGCGACATAGATTGAATCTTCGATTGTGTACCGATAGGCCGAACGCGTGCGAAACGGTCCTGCATAGGTATAGCCCACCACCTCGCCATCGGATACGGCGACCAGGAAAGGCAGCTTTTTTTCCAAAATCCCTGCATGCCGGCGGAGCATTTCCGCGACGCTGGGCGGCTCTTCTTCGAAAGATGCGCAACTTCTCAGAACATAGTGGGCATAGATAGCTTGGACCGCTTCCATGTCCTCGGGGACGGCCGGCCGGATAAGGAATGGCAGGGCAGACGAGCTCAAGGCATCAACTCCTTGGTTGGCAGGGCTGCCAGAGCAAGCGCCAGGACGCGCAAATGATTGCGGATTTGGGCAAATCCCGGGGACTTGGTATGGGTGATCTCATCCATATACAGGCGTCGGTTCAGTTCAATTTGCAAGGCGTGGCGGCCGTCGGCGGGCCGGCCGTAATGTCTGGTGGTGAAGCCGCCAGCATAGGGGCTGTTCCGTACCACACGATAGCCAAGTTTACGAAAAATGGCTTCGACTGTATCGGTTACGATGGGGGCGCAAGCGCTTCCATAGCAATCGCCCAGCACGACATCCACCCGCGAAGCACCGCGATCGCGCTCGGTTGGCCCTCCGATCGATGGCATGGAATGGCAATCGATCAAAAGACAGCAGCCAAAGCGTGCCACCGTTTCATCCGTCAATTCAGCGAGCGCATCGTGATAGGGGTGATAGAGCCGGGCAATACGATCTTCGGCATCGCTGAACGGCAGCTTCTGTCGATAAATTTCTGCTCCGGACGAGACCACTCTGGCAATGGTGCCAAGCCCGGCGGCAACCCTGAGCGAGGCAGTGTTGACAAAACTGGGCAGGGCGTCCTTGAACATTGACGGGTCCAACTCATAGGGTTCCCGATTAGGATCAAGATAGGCTCGCGGAAACAGGGCCTTCAGGAAGGGCGCGCCAAGCTCTGGGACGCAGTCGAACAATTCATCGACGAACGAATCTTCCGAACGCCGCAAAGTCAGTGGGTCCAATGCCGATTGCGCCAGGAACGTGGCGGAATAGTTACGTCCGCTATGGGGCGAGGCAAAGACCAGCGGCACCCGCTGAATTTCGGGGGCTTCCAAGGCGAGCACGCAATCGGACGATGGACCGGCCAAGAACGGTCTCCAAAAACAACAAAGGGTCCGGGCGGGAAAGGGTTGCCCAGGACTTAGGATTTAGTTGAATTGTGCCGTTCTGTCACCCCTCGCTCACTTCAAGCATGGCCAGACAATTTTTGGGGGTTGCACCGATGGGCGGTTTGAGGCTAAAACCCTGTCCCTCGCAGGTGTCTCCCCAGTCAGGGGGCAGAAGCAATGGCTAATGGGCGCTTAGCTCAGCGGGAGAGCACTACCTTGACATGGTAGGGGTCACAGGTTCAATCCCTGTAGCGCCCACCATTAGCCGAAAGATCCGCTTCGTAAGTACATTGGAGAGTGACCGATGGCCAGCATTACTCTGAAGGGCAACCCGATCCACACCAACGGCGACTTGCCGGCTTTGGGTTCGAAGGCCCCGGCCTTTACCTTGACCACGACGGATCTGGCCGAAGTCGGTCTTGCTTCCTTTCCCGGAAAAACGGTTGTTTTGAACATTTTTCCCAGCGTCGATACGCCGACATGCGCCATGTCCGTGCGTCGCTTCAATAGCGATATGTCTGGAAAAGATAATCTGGTCGTTCTCTGTGTTTCTGCCGATTTGCCCTTTGCGCATAAACGCTTCTGCGGGGCCGAGGGTCTGGAGCGGGTTTTGTCGGTTTCGGATCTGCGGGACCGTGACTTTGGCAAGCGCTATGGGGTCTCTATCATCGATGGACCCTTGGCTGGGTTGCTGGCCCGCGCTGTGGTGGTCATTGGCCCAAATGGCTTGGTTAGCTATACCCAACTCGTGCCCGAGATTGCACAGGAACCCGATTACGCGGCGGTTCTTGCCGCGGCAAAATAATTTCTTAAGCCTCTTTTTGCCAAACACTTTCTCTTACTTGTCAGGTCCGTGGTCTCGGCCGAAAAAAGATTTCCTTCCTGCAGGGGACTTCTTCGGTTAGACAACGGGCCTTAAGTATTTGGAGAGTTCAGATGGCAAATGGTACGGTTAAGTGGTTCAACGCCACCAAAGGTTTTGGCTTTATTGCGCCCGATAATGGTGGTGCCGATGTGTTTGTGCATATTTCAGCCGTAGAGCGGGCAGGGCTTAGCGGGTTGCATGATGGCCAGAAGCTGTCTTATGAGGAAGAAATTGATAAGCGCAAGGGCAAGGCTTCTGCGGTAAATTTGAAAGCACTCTGATCAAATTTTAACGGCAGGGGCGATCCGAAGATGGCTAACCCCTCCGGCTTTCTAAATCGAGACGGATGAGCCGATGGGAATACTGATCGCCGTTATCGTTCTTATCCTCTTGGGCATGTTCTGGCGGCAAATTTTGGCCGGATCTCTGTTGCTTCTGGCGCTCAGCGCCTTTGGAATTTTCATTCTTGCATTTCTTCTCTGGTGGTCCCTGCATGACGATCTGCCGCAGCCTAAGGCTGTTCCCACCCGGCAGCAGCAGGAATTAATCCGGCCCGACCCGGTTGATGCCGGGCCTCGGCAAAACATCTGAATTTTAGCCGTCCTGTAAGCCCAAGCGGCGCTTGGGCATGGAAAAATAGGAGATTTTTCATTCACACATGAGTCTCGAGTGCTTCAGCTTGAAAATGAAGCAGCCAAGCTAGTGCATTGGTGCAAACAAAAGATTCACCCAGTAGGGCCGGCGTCCCTGCCGGCCTTAGCCGATAATATACTGAAATCATTGAATTTTTATGCCGACCTCACACCGGCGGGGGCGCCGATGCTACTGTACTTTTTGAATGAATCAGTGCACTGGAGTGTTTTGTCTGTGCGGCAAGCATCCTAGCCAAGCGCGCGTTTTCCTTTATAATAATCTTAACAAAATTTGACGAAAACATTGGGAAACGTCAGATCACTGTGTGGTCTTCGGTCGAGCAAGAACAGCGTTCCCTTCTCGAATCTGCGGGAACAATATGGATTTATCTCTTCCCACGATTTTATCTCTTTCCGGCGAGATCTCGCTGCTTATTGCGATTTTCTTTGCGGTTCTAGCGACAACCCGTAGTGGTGGCAAGATTGCCGAGTCTTGTCGCTGGCTGGCCTTTTCTTTTGGGTGCGGTGGGTGCCGGCTGTTTTGTCAATTGGCTATCAACGACGACAATAGCCGGATCCTGTTTCTGGCGGGTGGGTTGCTGTATTTGGGGTGGATCTTTGGCGTTTGGCTAGGCATTCGGCCCTATGGCGCAAAGCCGGAGCGCGGAAATGCCGTGATTTTGCTAGGTGCTTGCTTGCTTGCTTTCTGGGTCTTCATTGCAGTAGGTGCCGATATCCCGTTTCTTTGGTCAACATTGCCGCAGCAAACAGTTGGCGGTTTCTTGTTTTATTGCGGCGGCATCCGAATTTGGCGCTTCAAACAGGGTGACCGTGACGATTGGGGCCTGTCGGCGCTGACCATGGTCCTGTGGCTTCAGGCCCTCAGCACCCTCACTTACCCTTTCACCCGGATGACCGGCTATGCCCCCTATGGTTTTAATTTACTGGC
>DUZC01000211.1 GCA_013349735.1 Rhodospirillaceae bacterium | reverse complement strand
GCATTGAAGCCGAACCAGCCAACCCACAGCAGGGAAGCGCCGATCAGGGCATAGCCAACGTTATGGGGCGAGAAATTCTCGACGCCATAGCCTTTGCGCTTGCCAACCACCAGACATCCAACCAAACCGGCAACACCGGCATTGATATGCACCACCGTACCGCCGGCGAAATCAAGCACGCCAGCCTTGTTCAGGAAGCCGGTGGAGGCCCAGACCCAGTGGCAGACCGGCGAATAGACCAACAAGGACCAGCCGGTGATGAACAGCATCAGCGCCGAGAACTTGAAGCGATCGGCGAAGGAGCCGACGATCAGGGCCGGGGTGATGATGGCAAAGGTCATCTGGAACATCATCCCGACGCTTTCCGGGATGGTCGAACCGGGGAAGAGATTGTCCTTGCTGACCGTAATTCCGTTCAGAAAGAGACGGCTCAGATCGCCGATATAGGCATTGCCATCGGTGAAGGCCAAGCTGTAACCGATGACCGGCCAAAGCACCGTGACCAGGGCGGTGATGCCAAAGCACTGCATCATCGTGGCAAGCACGTTCTTTTTGCGGACCATGCCGGCATAGAACAACGCCAGACCGGGAATAGTCATCAGCAGAACCAAGGCTACCGATGTCAGCATCCAGGCGGTATCCGCCTTGTCCAGCGTGGGCGGCGGGGTGGCGGCGGCGTCGGCGACCGGTGCCGCTTCCTGAGCCATGCCCATCGTCGCCATGAGCGTAAGGCCGAGCGCCAGACCTCCGCTGAACAACACGCGCTTATTCAAATTCATCATGTTCACCCCCGAAGGTCCTCTAGCTACAATGATCCGAGCCATCTGCGGCAAGCGGGAAAATCGCTCAAGATTTACCCATCCGACCAGCCGGCTACAGAAGGAAGAAACAAAAACCGTGCCAATCCGCAGATTCCCGCCATTTTCCGGTCACTGAGGAAAATCCGGCACAAGCGCGCCGGAGGATATGACGCAGGATTAAGCATCCCTGTTTTGGCCCTGCCCAGTTTTTATGCAGCTTTGCGGCGGTGCGAAATAAGCAAAAAAATGGCCCGGAAAAGGGTATTTTCCGGGCCAAGTTTGGGAGGAGAGACTCGATAAAAATTCACTTCAGTGGGAACCGCGTCCGCTCGAAGGGGATGCCCGCATCGACAGCGGCGGCGGCGGAAACCGTAAGGTGCCGCCGCCGCGACTGACGAGGCCTCAGAGGGCGTCGGCGTTCGTTTCGCCGGTGCGAATGCGCACCACTTGAGAAATATCAAAGACGAAAATTTTTCCGTCCCCGATCTTACCTGTATGTGCAGCGGTCTGAATGGTTTCCACCACCCGGCTCACCACATCGTCATTAACTGCGACTTCGATCTTTACCTTCGGCAGGAAATTCACCATGTATTCCGCGCCACGGTAGATCTCGGTCTGTCCCTTTTGCCGGCCAAAGCCCTTGACCTCACTGACGGTTAGGCCCTGGATACCGAGCGGCGTCAGAGCTTCGCGCACTTCGTCGAGTTTGAAGGGCTTGATGATCGCCACAACAAGCTTCATCGTCTGGTCCCCATGCATGCACGACTTTCCCGACACCGCGCGGTGTCCCACCGATGAGGCGGGTGCGGGGAAAGCCATCCGTTGATCCACCCGCAAGCTGCCTTGCGTTCTTTTCCGCGCACTAACTCCTTTTCAAGCGCCGTGCCGTTTTTCATCGCGATCAAGAAATTCTTGGTTTTTCGCGCAATTTCGCCAGTTTGACGGGCGCCACCTTGTTATTTCATCAAGCGATGATGCTGAAAATTTAAGCGATTCTACGGCAACTCTGCTCTATCCGGGGGCATCAGCGCTTGGGTCCCCTGCCGCCAAGGGCTGGACAATTCGCCACCGGCTGGCCAAAGTGGGGGCCATGACTGAACATAATGTTGATGTCTTTATTGTCGGCGGCGGGCTGGTTGGGGGTCCCCTTGCGGTTGTCCTGGCCGATGCCGGACTCCGAGTGCTGGTGGCCGATGCTGAAAAATCAGCCACGGCCGTGGCCCCGACTTTCGATGGGCGGGCCTCAGCGCTTGGGCTGGCACAGCAACGGGTTTTAGCGGCGGCGGGTTTATGGCCAGCCATTGCCCCGCTGGCCGCGCCCATTCTTGAGGTCCGCGTGGCCGACGGCGCATCGCCCCTGTTTTTGCACTATGATCACCGGCAGCTCGGCGACGAGCCTTTAGGATGGATCGTCGAAAACCGCGCCATCCGCCAGGCGGTGCTGCAGCGGTTGAACGATCACCCTCGAGCCTTGCTTTTGGCGCCGGTTCATCCGTTGGGCATTGAACGCGATGCAAATGGGGTGAAGGCCAGGTTAAGTGACGGCAGCCAGGTCAGGGCCGCGCTCGTCGTTGCTGCCGATGGGCGCGCCTCCCCCACCCGGAAGGCCGCCGGAATTGGCGTCACCAGCTGGGGCTATGGACAAAGTGCCCTTGTTTGCACCGTCGCTCATGAAATTCCACACGGCAATATCGCCCAGGAGCATTTTCTGCCGTCCGGGCCCTTTGCCATTTTGCCGCTGCCCGGCAATCGCTCCTCGGTGGTTTGGACGGAACAGACCAAGCTGGTTCCGTCGCTGATGAACTTAAAGGATGGCGCCTTTCTGACCGAGTTGTCCCATCGCTTTGGTGACTTTTTGGGCAAAATTTCACTTGAGGGACCGCGCTTTGCCTATCCGCTCTCCTTGCAATTTGCGGACAGCTACCGGGCACAGCGTCTGGTACTGGTCGGCGATGCCGCGCATGGCATGCACCCGGTGGCCGGGCAAGGCATGAATATGGGCTTGCGGGATGTGGCCGCTTTAGCCGAACGGCTGGTAGAAGCCAAACGGCTTGGTCTGGATATTGGCGGCGCCGATATCCTTGAGCGCTATGCCCGCTGGCGGCGCTTTGACAATCTTTTGATGCTGATGGTCACCGATGGCTTGGTGCGCCTGTTTTCTAACAATCTGGCGCCGCTCCGGCTGGCCCGTGATATCGGTCTGGCCTCGGTCAACCGGTTGCCCGGCGTCAAACGCTTATTTATGCGTCACGCCATGGGTCTGGTCGGGGAACTGCCCCGTCTGATGCGCGGACAGTCACTATAAAAAATAAAGTCTTACGGATCGCGGCTTAAGCCACGCAGCGCCAAGTCTTGCAAATAGTCTTGCCAGACCTTGCCCTGATTTTCGCCCAATTCGCGAAGATAGTCCCAGCTGTAAAGTCCGGAATCATGCATATCGTCAAAAATCAGGCGAACCGCATAATTTCCCACCGGCTCGATACCGATAATGGCAACATGCCGCCGTCCCGCCACGACTTTGCGCTGGTCCGGTGAATGGCCGCGCACCTCTGCCGAGGGGCTGGCAATCCGCAGCAATTCGGCAGGAAAAACAAATTTCTCACTCTCGCCGAAGGCAACAGACAGTTCTTTTGCTACCTTGTCATAGCGAATTTCCGTCGCTTCAATCATGGCTGGCTTCAGCTTTCATCTAAAGGACGGGCTTCGGACGGCAGCATAATCGGAATGCCATCCCGAATGGGAAAAGCCATTTGTGCCTTGGCGCTGACCAACTCCTGCCGGGTGGGATCATAGGTCAAGGGACCTTTGGTAAGCGGACAAACCAGTAATTCCAAAAGCTTGGGGTCAACCCCCGAAATGCGTTCCGTCATCCTATTTCTGCCTTTTCATTGACGCAGGGTCCGTCCGGCCCCTTTTTGTCCGGCCACGGCCATTTCCATCAGGGTGATCAAGGTCGCCGCACGCTGGGCAGCATCCACCGATTCCAGCAACGCCTGCTTTTCCGGGGGTTCGAACGGGCAGGCCATCGCCAAAGATACGGTCAGCGCTAAATCACTGGCCGATTCAATGGCTTTCCAGTTGATATCGAGATTGTGCAATTTCACAAATTTCTTCAGCGCGGCCATCAGTCGTGGCCGGTCGATAGCGACCTCCAAGGCGGGCTCAAGGTCCTGGCGAAAAACCTCCCAATTGGCGATAACGCGACGATATCCGCGCGCGCTTTCCAGTTCTTCGACAATACGGAAGCGACAGATCCCGGTCAGGGTAATCAGAAGCCGGCCATCCTCGGTTTCGCTGAAAGACGAAATGCGCCCGGCGCAACCGGTGTCAAAAACCGGCTCAGCCGAGCCGTCCTCGGTGGCTTTTACCGGCTGGACCATGCCAATAATCCGGCCCCAGGCCAAGGAGTCCTGGACCAGTGCAAGGTAGCGCGGCTCAAAAATATTCAAGGGCAGCTTGCCATCAGGCAGCAGCAAGGCGCCAGACAGCGGAAAGATCGGCAAAACCCGGGGCAGGTCATCAAGGCGCGGATGGAAGGGTCGGATGGTCATGGTCAGGCAAACATCAAAGAAGACAAGCGTTTACGGGCGCTGATCGTCAGGGGATCCATCGGCCCGAAGGCTTCAAACAGCTTGATCAACTGCTTGCGGGCGGCATCATCGTTCCAGCTCCGGTTGCGCCGGAATATTTCCAGCAGCGCCTCGACCGCCGCTTCCTGATTTCCGGCAGCGTAGAAAGCCATGGCCAGATCAAAACGCGCCTGATGATCATCGGGATTGGCCTCAAGCTTCCGATTAAACTCGGCAGCGGATCCGGACTCTTTTGCCTGAAGGGCCAGTTCCAGGGCGGTTTTCGCCGATTGAACCGCAGCCAGCTTCGCCTGTTCCGGCGGAAGCTGCGCCAGCATGGCCTGGGCTTGCGCCAATTGCCCCAGAGCAATCAGGCAGCGCAACAGACCGGCCAGGGCTTCGTCGTTTTCCGGCTCGGCGCCCAGCACGTCCTGATAGACCGCCAAGGCCGAAGGGGCCTCACCGGCGGCCAGCAGATTTTTCGCCTCGGCCAGGATTTCGGCAAGTCCTGGCGCCTGACCGGCGCCGGCGCCAATCAACCGGGCGACAAAGGATTTCACCTGACTGTCCGCCACCGCACCCACAAAGCCATCGACGGGCCGCCCTTTATGAAAGGCGTAAACCGCCGGAATCGACTGGATGCGCATTTGCATCGCCAGTTCCTGGTTCTTGTCGACATCAATCTTAACCAGACGAACGGCGCCTTTGGCTTCATTAACCAGCTTTTCCAGCAGCGGGCCCAAGGTTTTGCAGGGCCCACACCAGGGGGCCCAAAAATCAACGATGACAGGAACCTGCATCGAAGCTTCCATAACATCGACAACGAAACTGGCGGTGTCGCTGTCCTTGATCCATTTTCCCCCGGACGCGGAACCAAGGCCTGTTGACGTCCCGCCTGCCGCCAATGGCGATTTGCCCGATGAAGCCTTCTTGCCCCCACCAATTAGAAATTCCATACCAACATCCCCAAAAAGCTTCCTTTGGTCCTTCCTGTCCTGAATAGATGGACCGCCCGACCGTCGCTGGCAAGAGCAAAGCGACAAGTCGCGCCCGCTTCGTTTAAACCCTTCAATCCGACAATTTTCGCCAGCTTAGGTAAATTTTCCAGGGCTTTTAAAGATTAACCGGGTTTGACCGGCTTCCAAAAAATCAGGCTTGCAAACAAAGACTCTTTGCGTATTATCCGCCCTTTCCAGCAGCCTGCCTAGGCAAGCTGGACGCCGAGCGGGCGTAGCTCAGGGGTAGAGCACAACCTTGCCAAGGTTGGGGTCGAGGGTTCGAATCCCTTCGCCCGCTCCAAATTTCAGACTTTTCAAAGGCCGCGGGAAACCGGGGCTTTTTGTGTATTTGGGGCCGAAAATTCGGATGAATTTTGCATTGTCCGAAGGGTCTCGGTTACCGCTCGGTTACTCGCGGGTTACCGGAACGATCTCGGCTGGTACGGTTCACTGGTCAGGGGTGGCAGGCTCGAAAAATTCAACGGGGAGCCATGCCTTTCGATCGGTGAGGACGCCAACCGCTCGATCACCCTGGACACCCTGGCGCCTTTGGCGATGGCGGGCGTGACCTTTCTGTCGATCCAGCAGGGACCGAAGGC
>DUZC01000204.1 GCA_013349735.1 Rhodospirillaceae bacterium | reverse complement strand
TTTGTTGTCCGGCATCAGCAGCGGCCGCTCGGTGCGGTTGGGTGTGCTGCGGGATGGCGATGTCCGGGCCATGGATCTGGTGGTTGGCACTGCCGGTGCGCCGACGATGGTTGTGGCCGCCGCGCCGCAGCCGATGGCCGGTGCCATGGGAGCTGCTCCGGCCGTGGTTTTGCCACCCGGTGCGGTCAAGGCCTCACCGGCGGCCAAGCCGCCGACCGAATTCAACTGGCTGGGGCTGGAGATTGAAACCTTCCAGACTGCACCGCAAGCCGCGCCAATGGCCGCGTCTCCGGCTGTTCCTGCCGCCCGGGGGGCTCAGATTGCTGAAGTCACCCCAGGATCGAGAGCGGCCCTGGCCGGGCTGAAGGCCAATGATATTGTCATCGAGGTCAATAACCGCGCAGTGGCGGATGCCGCCCGGCTTGACGCGGCGATCAAGGCGGCCGAGGCCGCCGGCCAGAAAATTCTGCTGCGGGTCAATCGCAGCGGCCAGGAATTTTACATCGCAATCTAGGTGGGATCAGGGACCATGGAGACAACCGAGCGCGATGAAAGCCAAAGCGATGCCGAACCGAGGGTGATTTCGGTGTCGGCGCCTTTGGCGCCGCCAGAAGCCCCCAAGCCGGCCCCTGGTGAAGTTTGGGTGACCTTGCTGGAACATTCGCCTTGGTCTGCCAATGCCGCGGCGCGGACGGATAACCAGCCTTCGGTGCAGGTCGCGGTCCAGCCGCGGGTGGCGCCGACGCCGGCGCGGGATCTGGCCATGCGCTGGTCCGACCTGGTCTGGCGTCCGCCGGTCCAGCGGGATGAGGAGGCCGCTCAGCCATCCGCCCCTGAGCCGGTGCCTGAGGTCAAGGCCTTTGAAGGTGTTGCTATCGCCGTCGACAGTCTGGTGGTTCCGGGACCGGTGGTGGAAATCGCTCAAGCGGCTGAGTCGCTTGCCGTCGAACCCGCGCCCGCGCCTTATGCCGTGGTCGAGGAGCGGGCCGAGGCGCCGCGCTCTGATCTGGCGGCTTTGGTGGCCGAAGCGCAGGCGGTAGCCTATCCGGATCACAGCCCGCTGGTCATGGTGTCGCCGATGGCGCCGCCGCCGTCTGACCTTGTTGCGCCGTCACTGGAACCTGAACCCGAACCCGAAAGCCAGCCGGTTGTGGCCGAGGTTGCTGCGCCAGAGCCCTTTCGCGCCGAGCCTGCGCCCGCCTTTGTGGAAGCGGTGGTAGAAGAAGCTGCAGCCGAAGTTATTACGGAGGTCACCATGACCATAGAAAACGGGCCGGTTCAGTTTGATACGGGGGTCGCCGACGAACCGACCCAGATTGATATGCCGGAAGTGGTGGTTGCCGAGCCGGTGATGCCTGACTCTCCCCCGGTCTTTGAGCCGGCTCCGGAGTTCAGTCTTGCCGATCTGCTGCGCCAGCGCGAGCAGGCTGCAGCCGAACCGGCGGCACCGGTCAAGAAGACGGCCGCCGCTGCCGCCCGCCGTCCCGCCCCTGTCAAGCCTGCCGTCCCCGGGATTGCCAAGGAAATTCCCGTCGAGGATCTGTTCGGCGGTCTGGCCTCTATGGCAGGCGCCGCGCTCAAGGGCGTGTTGGCGGTTGGCAGTGAAGCCGCGTCCGGTTTCAGCACCGGCAGCCGTGCGCTCAGCGGCGGTCTGCTGGCAGGCGGCAAGCGTCTGACCGGGCTCTTCAAAAAGGACTGTGGTGGCTGCCAGACGTCTTGCGACACAGGGTCAAAGTCTGAAGGTAACGTCTGAAAGACGGTTCCTTTCACGCAAATGGAGCGACAAAAATGAGTGACGGGGTTGCGGGCAAGAAGCAGCTGTTTCTCGGTATTGACCTGGGAACATCCCATACCGCGGTGATGTCCAGCCGGGGGAAGAAGTTTCTGCTGAAATCGGTGGTGGGCTATCCCAAGGACGTTATCGGTCTCAAATTGCTGAATCGTCCCTATGTGGTAGGCGATGAAGCCTATGATATGCGCTCCTATCTCGACTTACGCTATCCGCTGCAAGACGGCGTTTTAAGCGAAATCAGCGACCGCGATATCGAGGTCGCCCGTCATTTGCTGACCCATGTGGTGCAACTGACCGAGCCGGAAGCCGGCGAGTCGATTGCCGCCGTCATCGGTGTGCCCGCCCGGGCCTCGGCCGGGAATAAGGCGCTGTTGTTGAAAATGGCGCAGGAAGTGGTCAGCACCGCTTTGGTGGTTTCCGAACCCTTCATGGTTGGCTACGGGCTGGACAAACTGGTCAATACCATCATCGTCGATATCGGCGCCGGTACCACCGATATTTGCGCGCTGAAGGGCACGGTCCCTGGGCCCGAGGATCAGGTGACACTGACCAAGGCCGGCAATTATGTCGATGAACGTTTGCAGAATGCCTTGCTGGAAAGACATCCAGAACTGCAGATGAATATCAATGTGGCCCGCGAAGTCAAAGAGCAGTTCTCTTATGTTGGCATGGCGCCGGCGCCAGCGGTCGCCGAGTTCCGCGCCGCGGCCAAGCCGGTCACCTGCGATGTTACGGAAGCGGTGAAAGTCGCCTGCGAATCGCTGATGCCGGACATCATCGAAAGCATCGAGGTGCTGCTGCGTTCTTTCCAGCCCGAATATCAGAAAACCGTGCTGAAAAATATCGTGGTGGCCGGTGGCGGGTCCCGCATTCGCGGCATTGGCGATTATCTGCGCGAGCAGCTGCGCCCGTTCGGCGAGGCTGTGGTCACCTGCGTCGGCGATCCGACCTTTGACGGGTGCCGCGGGGCCTTGCGGTTGGCCGAGGAGTTGCCACCGCAATATTGGCGCCAGTTGGGTGATGTGACCGGGGCTTAAGTTCTTTTGGTGCCGCGCGGCGGGTTGCCGCGGCGGTTGCCTGGGGTAAGGGTATGGCAAGGTTGATTGGAGTATTGGTGATCGGCGGGCTGATCATGCTGCTTGCCTCGACCAATGCGCACATTGTCCAAACCAATTTGGGGCCGCTGGTTATTGCCGCCCCGCATTTTGTCGTGCTGGGCGCATCGTTCTTTTTCGGCTTTGCCACCGCGGTTTTTCTGGTGCTTGGCAATCTGTTGAAGCGGCGCAACCAGAAAAGTCCGGGCAAGAGCATCGTCATCAGACGCTGACGGCGGTTCCGTTGGGAGCTGGGCCGATCAGACGGGGAGTGCGTAAGGGATGAGGAAGAGCGGTTGCGCGGTATGCAGCAGAAGCATCGGTTGGATCGGCCTGGCCGTGAACGCCGTGCTGACGGTGATGAAAGCGCTGGTGGGGCTGGTCGGTGGTTCCCAGGCCATGCTGGCCGATGCCATGTATTCGCTGAAGGACATGTTTAATGCCCTGACGGTGATTATCGGCACCAATATTTCCAGCAAGCCACTGGATGCAGAACATCCTTATGGTCATGGCAAGGTTGAATTCATCCTGTCCATGGCGGTCAGCGTGATTTTTCTGGGCCTGACCGGCTATCTGCTGATTCATGCGGTGACCATCCTGCTGAACGAAGATATGCACCGTACCCCGCATATGATTGTGCTCTGGGCGGCCTTGATCTCGGTGGGGGTCAATGTTGGCATGTATTTCTATGCCCGCTGTGTGGCGACCGAGACTAACAGCCCGATCATCAAGACCATGGCCAAGCATCACCATGGCGATGCCACGGCGTCCGGGGCCGTGGCCCTGGGCATCATTGGGGCCCATTATCTGAAAATGCCCTGGATCGACCCGGCCATCGCGCTGTGGGAAACCATCGATCTTCTGATTCTGGGCAAGGCGATTTTCATGGATTCCTATAAGGGTCTGATGGATCACACCGCCAGTGACGGCGAGCGGGGCCGTATGGTGGACGCCGCTCTGGCCGTTCCCGGGGTGCGCGGTGTGTTGCGCCTGCGCGCCCGTTATGTCGGCCAGGATGTTTGGGGGGATATGATCATTGGCGTCGATCCCGAGGCTTCGATTGATCAGGCGCATGAAATCTGTGAAGCGGTACGGGCCGCTGTTTGCCGGCGCATGCGGCGGATTGCCTCCTTGCATGTCAGCGCCGAGCCGCTGGAAGAAGGGGCGAATCCTGCCACGCAATTTTCCGACGAACCGCTGAACTTCGATGAAGTCATGCTTGCCAAGGCGGATACATAGGTGATCGCCGTCCTTACCATCCTGGTTTTTGTCGTCACCTTCGCGCTGCTCTATCAGCGCTCCGAGGGTGGCCATCTGGTGGTTCTGGGCGGGGTGGCGGCAGTTTTGGTGATTGGTGCGGTGTCGGGCAATTACACGCCCAGAATGGCCATGGATGCCATTTATTTTGAGACCCTGGCTTTGATTTTCGGCATGTCGGCGATCACCGCGCTGTTGGCCCGCTCAGGGGTGTTTGTCTATCTGGCCGCAGGAACCGCCGAATGGTCCGAGGGCAATGGCCGCTGGGTTCTGGTGATGATGTCCCTGGTGACCTATGTGATCGCCCTGGCCAGCAACAGTCTGGCGACGGTGGCGGTGGTGGTGCCCGTCACTTTGACGATCTGCTATCGGACCGGCTTTGATCCGGTTCCGGTGATGATCGCGGAAATCATTGCGGCCAATCTGGGCGGCGCCTCGACCATGATCGGCGATTTTCCCAATATGATCCTGGCTTCGGCCGGTGGTTTGCATTTTCATGATTTTATCGCCGGCATGATGCCGATTTGCCTGGTTTTGCTGGCGGCCATGCTGATTTTCTTCGAGCGCCGGCTGGGCGACTGGCGCCCGGTGGCCAATCCGGCCGAATCAGGTTGGGGCAATGACGAAGATCTGCGCCGTCCCGAGATCGACCGCGGTTTGCTTCGCCTGGGGTTGATAACCTTTTCAGTCACGGTGGCGGCCCTGGTCTTGGCGGGCATCGAAGGCATTCGCCCCGGCTGGATCGCGTTTGCCGCCGGGTTGGTCGCCCTGCTGGTCGGCGGCTTCCGCGATGACGAGTTTTTTGCCGCCTGTGGGGGCAGCGATATCCTGTTTTTTGGCGGGCTGTTTGTTATGGTCGGTGGGCTGAATGCCGCTGGCGTTTTGGAATGGATGGTCCGCTGGCTGGAAATGGTGACGGCCGGGCATGGGGCGGTGCGGGCCATTGTGGTGATGTGGGCGGCGGCGGCGACGACGATTTTTGTCGGTGGTGGCACCTCGGCCGCGGTTTTTGCCCCGCTGGCGGCCAGTCTGCGCTTGGACGGCGACAGCCAGGCGGCCTGGTGGGCTTTGGCCCTGGGGATCATGGCCGGATCCTCGGCGGCGCTTTCGGGCGCGACGGCCGGGGCTTTGGCCATGAACCAATATGCCGGCTTTCTCAGGCGTCATCCGGAATTGGCGGCGGCCACGGCTTCGATGGCGAAATTTACTCATCGCGAATATGCCCGCTGGGGCTTGCCGATGATGGGCGTTTTTTTGACGGTGTCGACTTTGTATATTGCCGTGATCGCCGGTTAGCCCGGCGTGAATTGCGGTAAAGGCTGCGGACTTTAGCGGATATATGTGACGGACCATGATTGAGACGGGCGAGACGACGGGCGAGATGCCCAAAAACACCATCGTTTTCTGCGAAAGACCGTGGAAGACGCCGGTTCTCATTTTGGCGATCCTGATGGCGCTGACATTCGCCTGGGCAGCCTATCTGTTGGATTCCTACGACGAGGACGAGAATTTCGCCGGCGCCGATGATCTCTCGGTCAGCCAGTTCCTGTTGCGTAATGTTGCCCTGCCCGATGTTCAGCGCCTTTATGCCCTGGTGCCGCCGGCGGTGGTGGGCGTTGGCAGCGGCGATGTCAATTCCGGTCCCCTGGCTGCCGGTGCCCTGGTCGGGGCCAATGGCTATGTGGTTACCGCTTTGCACGCGGTGGCCAATCTTAAAACCATCAATGTCCAGGTTGCCACGCCGACAGGGGTGCGCCGTTTCCCGGCCCAGACGGTCAAAACCGTTCCCAGCCATGATCTGGCGCTGCTGAAAATTCTGTCCACTGAGCGTTTCATGCATTTCCGCCTTGCGG
>DUZC01000288.1 GCA_013349735.1 Rhodospirillaceae bacterium | reverse complement strand
TCATGGCATCTTTCAATGTCGCCGCACCCGAGGTCACCGGCCGCACTTCGGCCCCCAACAATTTCATGCGAAAGACATTGGGCGCCTGCCGCTCGATGTCCGTGGCCCCCATATAGATGACGCAATCAAGCCCGAACAAGGCGCAAACCGTGGCGGTGGCCACCCCATGCTGCCCGGCGCCGGTTTCGGCAATGATCCGCCGCTTACCCATGCGTTTGGCCAGCAAGACCTGACCCATGCAATTATTGATCTTATGCGCGCCGGTATGGTTCAGATCCTCGCGCTTCAGATAAATGCGCGCACCCCCGAAGGCCTCGGTCAGACGACGGGCAAAATATAAGGGGCTGGGTCGTCCGACATAATGGGTCAGATAACCGGCCAGTTCCGAAGCAAAGCTGGGATCGGCCTTGGCCTGGTCATAGGCCCGCTCAACCGCGAGAATCAGCGGCATGAGGGTTTCTGCGACATACCGTCCGCCAAAAATACCGAAATGGCCAAACTGGTCAGGGCCGCCGCGCAGCGTGTTACTGGTAAGCATGTTTTTGTCCGGTTACCCGAAAGGCGGCTAATAAAGCACAATCCTTCGAGGAAAGTGAGCGATTTTCTGAGAAATCAGCCCCGTTTTGCTTGCGCAATGAATTCCGCGATCAGGGCAGGATCTTTGACCCCAGGCGCCCGCTCGACACCCGAGGACACGTCTACCGCCTTGGCTCCGGATTGGCGAATGGCCTCGGCGACCGTCTCCGGACGCAGACCACCGGCCAGCAGCCAAGGACAAGACCAACGGCGTTCCTTCAGCATTGCCCAATCGAAGGAACGGGCATTGCCGCCCGGACGGTCAGCGCCAGCCGGTGCCTTTGCATCAAATAGAAGCCAATCGGCAACCTTTTCATAAATCTTGGCGGCGTCCAGGTCGCTGGCTTGGGCAAGGCCAATCGCCTTAATCACCGGCATGCCGAATTCCTGACGCACCGCCTCGATCCGATCCGGAGATTCGTTCCCGTGCAACTGGAAATAGTCGAGCCGAACATTGTTCATCACCTGACCCAACAGACCATCGTCAGGATCAACGAACAGCCCGACCCGTTTTATGGCCCGCGGCAAGCCATCCAGCAATTGGGCCGCACGCTCCACCGTGACATGCCTGGGGCTTTTGGCAAAGAAAACCAATCCGACCATGTCGGCCCCGTTGACCGCTGCGGCTTCCAAGGCGGCCTCATCCGTGATGCCGCAGATCTTTACTTTAATTTTCTTAAGCGTCATGCCCCAACTCGTCCAGAATCCGAGCCGCTGCCGCCGCCGGATTCGTTGCCGCGGTAATCGGGCGGCCAATCACCAACAGGTCCGCCCCTTTGGCCATCGCCTGCCGCGGCGTCAAAACCCGTTTTTGGTCATTGGCGGCCGCCCAATCCGGTCTTATCCCCGGAACCACCAGCTTAAAATCGGCACCGCATTGGACCCGCAAGGCTTCCACTTCATGGGGCGAACAGACCAGCCCCCCGACACCGGCGCGCTGGGCAAGGTCCGCCAGGCGCTTTACCTGATCGCCCAGGACGCGGGCATAGCCCAGCTCGTCCATCTCAGCCTGGCCAAGACTGGTAAGGATGGTCACGGCCAAAATACGCGGAGCCACCAGACCAAGCCGCGCTGCCGACTCCGCGGCGCTGTCCACTGCCGCCCGCATCATGGCAATCCCACCTTGGGCATGCACCGTCGTCATTTTTGGCGCCAGCGGGGCAATGCCCTTGATGGCGCCAGCCACCGTGTTGGGAATGTCATGGAATTTGAGGTCAAGGAAAAGGGGCAAATCGGCCGCCGCCAAGGCCCGAACCCCTGCCGGCCCGTTAGCCGTAAAGAACTCGAGACCCAGCTTTATCCCACCCACCATGCCGGCAAGAGACTTCGCCAGATCGAGAGCCTGATCGCTGTCCACCACATCCAAGGCACAAAAAACCGGGTTGACCTTCATGACGATGGGACCTGATTTACCTGACGCGATTCCTCTAACTGGCGACGCAGTTCCCTGATGCTTTGGGCCTGACGGCGGGTTTCGGCCTGTTCACCCAGCTTTCGCCCTCCGGCCATCAGCAATCCGAGCAAGAAACCCGCCAGCGCCGGCAGCAAAGCCGCCAGATATACCGGGATTACCAAAGCTTCGTCCAAGGGCCAAAGGGCCAAAGTCACCGCTTGCCGATTAGACAAGGCAAACAGAACCGTGACTGCCGCCAAGGGCAGACCCACCAACCAGAACAGCAATTTCATTCTATTTTCCGGCGTTCAGTTGCTCGCGCAATTGCTTGCCGGTTTTAAAAAACGGCACGGCCTTTTCCGTTACATTCACCGTCTGTCCGGTACGGGGATTGCGGCCCTGCCGACCATCGCGGCGCTTGACAGAAAAGGCGCCGAATCCACGCAACTCCACCCGGTCGCCCCGGGCCAGCGCAGCGGCGATTTCATCAAAAATGGTGGTAACGATGCGCTCCACATCACGCTGGTAGAGGTGAGGGTTAAGCTCGGCCAAACGAGCGATCAGCTCTGACTTTGTCATGGTGATGTTCCTGCTCCTCGTCCGATGAAACGGACCGACCAAGCAGCCTGCCAAAGCCGCAGGACAGCGTCAAGATAAGCCTTTGTATGTTCGCCAGAATTTAGGAAAAAAGTTGGGGCGGTGCGTGATAAATCCGCACCGCCCCTTCCTAAGACTTGCTGAGCCGCGACGATTATTTATCGTCCGACTGAGCCTTCTCTTCTTTGGCACGGTTGAACGCCGCACCCAGAATGTCGCCAAGGGACGCCCCGGAATCGGAGGACCCATATTCGGCCATTGCCTGCTTTTCTTCGTCGATTTCGCGGGATTTGACCGACAAAGTGACCTTGCGGGTGGTCTTGTCGATGGCGGTAACTTTGGCATCCAGCTTTTCGCCAACGGCAAAACGGTCCGGACGCTGCTCAGACCGTTCGCGCGCCAGCTCGTTTTTACGGATGAAGCCGGACATGCCTTCAACAGCCACTTCAAGACCATTTTCTGTCACGGCACTGACCGTGCAGGTCACCACATCGCCTTTCTTGATGTGAGCGATGGCCTGCTTGAACGGATCGGCGCTGAGCTGCTTGATGCCCAGGCTGATGCGCTCTTTCTCGACATCGACATCAAGAACTTTGGCCTTGACCATGTCGCCCTTCTTGAAATCAGAAATGGCCTGTTCGCCGGGCCGCTCCCATTCCAAGTCGGACAGATGAACCATGCCATCGATTTCCCCCGGCAACCCAATGAACAAACCGAATTCGGTAATGTTCTTGATTTCGCCTTCGACTTCGGCACCCACCGGGAACTTGTCCAAAAAGCCGCCCCAGGGATTGACCATGGTCTGCTTCAGGCCAAGGCTGATGCGCCGCTTCTGGGCATCGACATCCAGCACCATGACTTCAACTTCTTGCGAAGTGGAAACGATCTTGCCGGGATGCACGTTTTTCTTGGTCCAGGACATTTCCGATACATGGACCAGACCTTCAACACCGGGTTCCAACTCAACGAAGGCACCGTAATCGGTAATGTTGGTGACCCGGCCGACCACCTTGGCCGCCACCGGATATTTCTGGTCAACCCCTTCCCAGGGATCGGCTTCCAGCTGCTTGATGCCAAGACTGATACGCTGCGTATCGGAATTGAAGCGAATCACCTGGACCTTGACGGACTGGCCAATATGCAAAGCTTCGCTGGGATGATTAATGCGCTTCCAAGCGATATCGGTCACATGCAGCAGGCCATCAACGCCGCCCAGGTCAACGAACGCACCATAATCGGTGATGTTCTTGACCACGCCTTCGAGGATCTGGCCTTCCTTCAGGCTTTCGATCAGTTCCGAACGCTGTTCGGCTCGGGTTTCCTCGAGCACGGCGCGGCGTGAAACCACGATATTGCCCCGCGAACGATCCATCTTGAGGATCTGGAAGGGCTGCGGGCTGCCCATCAGCGGCCCGATATCGCGCACCGGACGGATATCGACCTGGCTGCCCGGCAAAAAGGCCACGGCACCCGACAGATCGACGGTGAAGCCGCCTTTGACACGACCAAAAATAATGCCGTTAACCCGCTGATTATCCTGAAAGGCGCGTTCCAGCTGGGTCCAGGCTTCTTCACGCCGGGCCTTTTCGCGGCTTAGCATGACCTCGCCGTTTTTGTCCTCATAGCGTTCGACAAACACCTCGACCTCGTCTCCCGCTTTGATCTCGGGGGGACGGCCGGGTGTGAAAAATTCTTTTACGGGAATGCGGCCTTCGGATTTCAGACCGACATCAATCACTGCGTAATCGCCATCGATGGCCACCACGGTGCCTTTGACGACGGAACCTTCAAAGGCGGCAGATTCGCCGAAGGTTTCATCCAGAAGGGCGGCGAAATCTTCGCCGGCCGCAAATTCGGTTGTCGTATTCATGGTAAAAATAGTCCTTTCACTTCATTCATATATCCAGGCCAGCCGGTTGGTTCCGACGGTCTTGAAACCCGAAACGAGGCAATCGCCTCAGGTTCCCCTTGCCAAGCGTCGTTCAGAAATGATCGCTACAGCGGTGTTAAACACCGCATCGGCGTCCAAGCTGGATGTATCCAGGACGATCGCATCCTCGGCTGGAACCAGCGGCGCCACGTCCCGGGCACTATCCCGGGCATCGCGCTCGCGCATATCAGCGAGAACGCGCTCGGGTATAGCCGAGACTCCTTTGGCCTGCAACTCCTTCAAACGCCGCTCGGCGCGCTTTTCCAGGCTGGCCGTGACAAATATCTTTATTTCGGCATCCGGGCAAACCACCGTGCCGATATCCCGACCATCCAACACGGCCCCCGCGGCCGTGGCGGCGAAGCGACGCTGAAAGGCCAGCAAAGCCGCCCGAACGGCCCCGATCGCCGCCACCTTCGAGGCCGCGGCACCTGCCGCTTCACCCCGCAAGGCCGGGTCGCCAAAGCGAGCGGGATCCAGCTGCTCCGCCGCGCTAAGGGCCATTTGCGCATCCTCGGGATCCCCGCCGGCCTCAAGAACGGAAAGACCAACGGCTCGATAAAGGAGCCCAGTGTCCAGATAGGCCAGTCCCAGATGGCTGGCCAAACGGCGGGCCAAGGTGCCTTTACCGGCCGCGGCCGGTCCGTCGATGGCGATGATCATGGTCTGGCCTCAAGTTTGGCTATGCGGCCACCCAATCCGTTCATCAGCGAAACAAAATCAGGAAAGCTGGTTTCGATGGCCGCGCCATCATCGATTTGCATGGGGCGACGGGCTGCCATCCCCATCACCAAATAAGACATAGCGATACGATGATCCAGATGAACCGCGATACTGGCACCCCCTTCCGGCGGACCACCATCCCCGGTTACCAGCAGATCGTCGCCTTCGACCGCCACTTTGACCCCCGCTGCGGCCAAACCGCTGGCCATGGCGGCCAGCCGGTCACTTTCCTTGACCCTGAGCTCGGCCAATCCGCGCATGCGGGTTTGGCCTTTGGCAAAGGCAGCCGCCACCGCCAAAATGGGATATTCATCGATCATGCGCGGTGCCCGCTCGGCGGGGACATCGACGGCCCGCAGGCTGGAATGGCGAATGACCAGATCGGCTACGGGCTCACCCGCCTGATCCCTCGGATTGATGATTTTTATATCCGCCCCCATTTCCATCAGACTCTCGAATAACCCGGTCCGCAAGGGATTGATGCCAACCCCGGTGATGGTGATGTCCGATCCTGGAACCAGCAATCCGGCCACCATCGGAAAGGCCGCCGAGGACGGATCGCCAGGCACCGAAATGGTCTGCCCGGTCAGCTCCGGATGACCCTCAAGACTGATCGCCACGGCCCCAGCCTCCATCGGCTCAACCGTCACTTTGGCGCCGAAGCCCCGCAACATCCGTTCCGTATGATCCCGGGTCGCTTCTTTTTCTATGACCGTGGTGGTGCCGGCAATATTCAAGCCAGCCAACAAAATGGCGGACTTTACCTGCGCCGAGGGAACGGGAAGCTCATAGCGAATCGGGATCGGCGACAC
>DUZC01000203.1 GCA_013349735.1 Rhodospirillaceae bacterium | reverse complement strand
TCATCGAACACTTGACGTATTCCTCAGATTTGCCTATCAACACGGAACTTTTGCCTGTTCGCACGTGGTCCCGCCACCGGCCCCTCGGAACGAGCCGCACCTTAAGAGAGGTGGCTCGTTTTCGTTTGCGCGCGCGGCCCGCCTGCTCCAAGGGACCAGCGATGACTCAAGATTTGCCGGACGCCAGCACGCATGCCACCCGCCCGCCGGGGGCGACAGCCGCTCTGGTTTTAGCGGACGGCAGCATTTTCTGGGGCAAGGGGACCGGCGCAACAGCCCAAACGGTTGGCGAAGTGGTCTTCAATACGGCGATGACCGGATATCAGGAAGTCCTGACCGATCCCAGCTATGCCGGACAGATCATCACCTTCACTTTTCCTCATATCGGCAATGTCGGTACCAATGACGAAGATTTGGAAAGCCTGATCCCGGCGGCCCAAGGCGTTATCCTGCGCGCAGAGATTACCCAACCCGCGAATTGGCGATCCAGCCGCCCGCTCGATGATTGGCTGAAAGCCAAGGGCATTCCCGGCATCGCTGGCATCGACACCCGGGCCTTGACCCGCCGAATCCGTGACTCCGGGGCACCCAACGGCACCCTTATTCATGCGCCCGATGGCTGCTTTGACCTTGACCTGCTTCATCGGCAGGCGGCAACCTGGCCAGGCCTTGAAGGCATGGACCTTGCCAAACAGGTCACCTGCCAAGCGCCTTACCGCTGGGACCAGAGCCGCTGGGCCCTGGGCCAGGGTTTTGGGCGCCAGACCGAACCCCGCTTTCATGTGGTCGCCATCGATTACGGCGCAAAACACAATATTTTGCGCTGCCTGGCCTCTGCCGGCTGTCAGGTGACCGTGGTCCCGGCCACGGCCACCGCCGAAGAGGTGCTGAAACACAAGCCCGATGGCGTGTTTCTCTCCAATGGCCCGGGCGATCCCGCAGCCACCGGTCTCTACGCGGTCCCCACGATCCGGGCGATCCTGGATCACCGTTTGCCCCTGTTCGGCATTTGTCTTGGTCATCAAATGCTGGCGCTGGCCCTGGGCGGCAAGACCTATAAGATGGAGACGGGGCATCGCGGGGCCAATCATCCGGTCAAGGATCTGGCCACCGGGAAGGTGGAAATTACCAGCCAGAACCATGGCTTTGCCGTGCAGGAAGACAGCCTTTCCGGCATTGCCACGGTCACGCATCGCTCGCTGTTCGATGGCACGGTGGAGGGGCTTTCGCTGGCCCAGCAACCCGCTTTCTCGGTACAATATCACCCCGAAGCCAGTCCCGGTCCCGAGGACAGCCATTACCTCTTTGAGCGTTTCATAGCGCTGATGAAGGCCCGCAATGCCGAAACGCTCTGACATCCATTCCATCCTGATCATTGGCGCCGGCCCCATCATTATCGGGCAGGCCTGTGAGTTCGACTATTCTGGCGTTCAGGCCTGCAAAGCCCTTAAGGAAGAGGGCTATCGCGTCATTCTGGTGAATTCCAATCCGGCCACCATCATGACCGACCCCGGTCTGGCCGACGCCACCTATATCGAACCGATCACCGTCGAGGTTGTCGGACGCATCATTGAAAAGGAACGTCCCGACGCCCTCTTGCCGACCATGGGCGGCCAGACCGCCTTGAACACCGCCATGGCCCTGGCGGATGCCGGCATCCTGGAAAAATTTGGCGTTGAGATGATCGCCGCCAAACGCGACGTGATTGCCAAGGCCGAAGACCGTTTGCTGTTTCGGGAAGCCATGGACAAAATCGGCCTGGACTCTCCCAGATCGCATCTGGTGCGTTCCTTGGCCGAGTCCCGTACGGCCATGGCCGAAGTCGGCCTGCCGGCGATTATCAGACCCAGCTTCACGCTGGCCGGAACCGGTGGCGGCATCGCCTATAATGTCGAGGAATATGAACAGATCGTATCCGGCGGCTTAGCCGCCAGTCCGGTTCATGAAGTGCTGGTTGAAGAATCGGTCCTGGGCTGGAAAGAATATGAAATGGAGGTGGTCCGCGACCGCCACGATAATTGCATCATCGTTTGCTCCATTGAAAATATCGATCCAATGGGCGTCCATACCGGCGATTCCATCACGGTCGCCCCGGCATTGACCTTGACAGACAAAGAATATCAGCTGATGCGCAATGCCTCGATTGCGGTGCTGCGTGAAATTGGGGTCGATACCGGCGGGTCCAACGTCCAGTTCGCCGTCAATCCGAAGAACGGGCGTATGGTGGTTATCGAAATGAACCCCCGGGTGTCCCGCTCTTCGGCCCTGGCCTCCAAAGCGACGGGGTTTCCGATCGCCAAGATCGCGGCCAAACTGGCCATTGGCTATACTCTTGACGAATTGCTGAACGATATAACCGGGGTCACCCCGGCCAGTTTTGAACCCACGATCGATTATGTGGTCACCAAGATCCCCCGCTTTACCTTTGAAAAATTCCCCGGGGCCGATCCAATGCTGACCACATCGATGAAGTCGGTCGGCGAGGCCATGAGTATCGGCCGCACTTTCCAGGAAAGCCTGCAGAAAGGCCTGTGCTCGATGGAGACCGGCCTGACCGGATTGGACGAAGTTGAGATCAGCGGGGCCGATGGCGGCCGCAGCAAGGATGCCGTCAAAGCAGTCCTATCGCAGCCGCGTGCCGACCGCCTGCTGGTGATCGCCCAGGCCCTCCGTTTCGGCCTTTCGGTCGACGAGATCCACGCCTGTTGCAGTTATGATCGATGGTTCATCGAGCAGATCAAGGGCATTGTCGAGACCGAAGCTCTGATCCGGCAGAATGGCCTGCCCATTGATGCGCCGGGCTTACTGCGTTTGAAGCAAATGGGCTTCTCGGACTTGCGCCTGTCGCAACTGTCGGGAAAAACATTGGTGGAAACCGCCTTCCGGCGTGAAGTGCTGAATGTCAAGCCGGTCTTCAAACGCATCGATACCTGCGGGGCCGAATTTCCATCAAAAACGCCTTATATGTATTCCTGCTATGAGGGCGATGGCCAGACCCAACCCGCCTGTGAATCCGAACCCACCGACCGGACCAAGGTGGTGATTCTGGGCGGCGGGCCCAACCGCATCGGCCAAGGCATTGAGTTCGACTATTGTTGCGTCCATGCCGCCTATGCTCTGTCCGAAGCGGGTCGTGAAACCATCATGGTCAATTGTAACCCGGAAACGGTGTCCACCGACTATGACACGTCGGATCGCCTTTATTTCGAGCCGCTGACCGCAGAAACCGTGATTGAACTGGTCCGGCGTGAGCAGTCGCGCGGCCATGTCCTGGGGGTCATCGTTCAGTTCGGCGGGCAAACCCCGTTAAAACTGGCGGCTGCCCTGGAAAAAGCAAACATCCCTATCCTCGGCACATCGCCTGACGCCATTGATCTTGCCGAAGATCGGCAGCGGTTTCAGGTCCTTCTGCAAGAGCTGGGTCTCCGCCAGCCGGCAAATGGTACGGCGCGCGCGATCGATGAGGCGGCGCGTGTGGCGGAACGCATCGGCTACCCGGTGGTCATTCGCCCGTCTTATGTGCTCGGCGGCCGGGCCATGCGCATCGTCCATGATTATGACGGGCTGGTTCGTTATATGAAGGATGCGGTCTTGGTGACCGGAAATAATCCGGTGCTGATCGACCGCTATCTCTCTGACGCCACCGAAGTCGATGTGGACTGCCTCGCCGATGAGGAAACCGTCTTTGTCGCCGGCATCATGGAACATATTGAAGAAGCGGGCATTCATTCCGGCGATTCCGCCTGTTCCTTGCCGCCGCATAGCTTGGCGGCCGACGTCATTGCCGAGATCAAACGCCAGACCGGTCTTCTGGCGCGGGCCTTGAAGGTGGTCGGTCTGATGAATGTCCAGTTTGCCGTCAAGGACGGAGAAATTTACATCCTTGAAGTCAATCCCCGGGCAAGCCGGACGGTCCCCTTCGTCGCCAAAGCCATCGGCGTCCCCATTGCGAAAATCGCCGCCCGCGTTATGGCGGGGGAAAAGCTGTCCTCTTTTCAACTGGCTGACCGGCCCTTGAAACATGTCGCCGTCAAAGAAGCGGTCTTTCCTTTTGCCCGTTTCCCCGGTGTTGATATCCTGCTGGGCCCGGAAATGAAGTCCACAGGCGAGGTCATGGGGATCGACAGCGATTTCCCCCGCGCCTTCGCCAAATCGCAATTGGCCAGCGGCACCCGTCTGCCCCTTGAGGGAACGGCCTTTCTTTCTGTCCGCGATGGCGACAAAGCCGGATTGGAAACCATTGCGCGGCGCCTGGTGTCCTTTGGCATCAAGGTAACGGCGACCAGCGGCACCGCGGCTTTCCTGCGGCAAAAGGGCATCGAAGTGAGCGTCGTCAATAAGGTTCTTGAGGGGCGGCCTCACTGCGTTGATGCTATTTTGTCCGGACAGGTTCAGCTTGTGGTCAACACGACAGACGGAGCCCAGGCGGTGACGGACAGTTTTTCCATACGTCGTACGGCCTTGACACATAATATCGCCCATTATACCACCCTTGCCGGTGCGAGAGCGGCTGTCGATGCCATTGAGGCCTTGCGTGGCGGCACACTTGATGTCGCTCCCTTGCAGTCGTATTTTAGTACCTCGTTTTAGAGAAACCTGCGCGGCCAGGGCTTCTGGTCAAATGGTTCTTGGTGTTTCAGGAAGTTCGGATGGAAAAGATCCCGATGACTCCGGGGGGGTTAGTTACCCTGGAGGATGAATTAAGGTCCCTTAAATCGGTGGAACGGCCGGCCGTTATCCGCGCCATCGCCGAGGCCAGAGAACATGGCGATTTATCGGAAAACGCCGAATATCATGCGGCACGGGAACGCCAAAGCTTTATTGAAGGGCGGATCACCGAGCTGGAAGACATTATCAGCCGCGCTCAGGTGATCGATGTCAGTCAGCTTTCCGGCAGCACCGTGCGCTTTGGCGCCGTGGTGACTCTTGCTGATGAAGATAGCGACGATGAATCGGTTTATCAGATTGTCGGCGCCCATGAAGCAGATATTCGTTCCGGGCGCTTGTCGGTGCATTCGCCGCTGGCGCGGGCCCTCATTGGTAAACAGGTGGGTGAGTCCGTCGAAGTCAGCACCCCGGGCGGTTCGCGCTCTTATGAAATTGTTGATGTTCGTTTTGGGTAGGACGGGCCCGAAGGCCCGTCCCGCCTATAGATTAAACAGTCGGAGAATTACCCGACGATTTCCGTCTCGCTAAAGAAAAACGCTATTTCGGTTCGCGCGTTTTCCAAAGAGTCGGAACCATGCACGGAATTGGCTTCAACCGATTCGGCAAAATCAGCCCGGATGGTTCCGGCCGCTGCATTGGCTGGATTGGTGGCGCCCATGATGTCGCGGTTACGCAAAACCGCATTCTCCCCTTCAAGGACCTGCACCACAACCGGGTTTGAGGTCATAAAAGCGCATAAGTCATTGAAGAATGAGCGCTCGGCATGAACGGAATAGAACTGCTTAGCCTGTTCCTTGGTCAGTTGCAGGCGCTTTTGCGCAACGATCCGCAAACCGGCATCTTCAAACCGGGCATTAATTTTTCCGGTCAGATTGCGGCGCGTGGCGTCAGGCTTAATGATGGAAAGAGTACGCTCGATAGCCATAGGCGTTTTGTCCTTGTACGATGGGGCCAATCGGCAATGACCGACTGCCACCCCGCTGTCGTTTTCTCCACCAGCCGGCGGAAGACGGCGGTTTATACCGCCTCACCGCCTTGCTGGCAACGACGAGCTTTATGATTTGATTAGCGGACGATGGCCTGGTCCGGCGCCGGCATTTCCGGGCTGCTTGGGTAGTTCGTGTCAATCCAAGGCCCCCAGGGCAGGGAACGAACCGATTCAAAATGGGCCGTAGCATCGTAGAGTTCGAGCGGAAGATTGAGCTCGTTGGCGGTCAAATGCCCACAACCGGCCAACAAACTATAAGCGGCAATGGCCGCATCATGGCGGGCCCGCAGCAGACTGACCTGCGCTACCAACAATTCCTGACGGGCGTTCAACTCATCAAGCACAGTCCGCGACCCGACCCGCAATTCCTGTTGTACACCGGTCAAAGCCACCTGACT
>DUZC01000260.1 GCA_013349735.1 Rhodospirillaceae bacterium | reverse complement strand
GCCGAGCGAAACCAACATTGGCAGGCGAAGCGCCGTATGAGCCGCGTGCAGATCCTTGGCCAGATCCGATGTTCCCATGACGAATCCCGCCAGGCGGGGGGTTGATCGGGCAATATCGGCGGCGGCTAGAATTCCCAAAGGGGTTTCCATCATACACCAAAGGCCCAGATTATCCGGCGCCCCGTTGGCCAGCATCACGGCTTCCGCCTGACGGACCATGTCCGCGCTCTCAACCTTAGGAATTAAAATGCCATCAGCCCCCGAGCGGGCGGCGGCCTGCAAATCAGCATAGCCCCAGGCAGTTCCCAGACCATTGATCCTGACCAGAATCTCACGGCGACCATAGCCGCCTTGCGACAAGGCTTCCACCACCTGACGACGCGCCGTCTCCTTGGCTTCAGGCGCCACCGCGTCCTCAAGGTCAAAGATCAGTCCATCAGCGGCCAAACTGCGCGCCTTATCCAGCGCCCGCGGATTGGATCCCGGCATATAAAGCACACTGCGGCGGGGACGGGAGGAAGCAGCCATTGGAGAATTTTCCCTGTCGATTTCAAAGTGGCGGCAGACTAAACATAAGCCGCATAATTATCAACATGGCTGCGGATTCCTCGTTGACATCTTCTTTTATCCAGGCCAATAGCCATTCGCCGGCTGTTGCCTTTGAATAAGTGACTGAGATATTTTGCCTTATGGGATTAAGAATTGAAGGCGTCACCTTTCTCGTCGTCGATGACAGTGACCATATGCGTCGGCTGGTGCGGCGTGTTTTGCAGAATATGGGTGTCAAAATCATCTGGGAAGCCCGCGACGGGGCAGAGGCCATCACGGAAATGCGCCAGGAGCTTCCGGATATCCTGATCACCGACTGGCTGATGTCCCCGATGGATGGGTTGCAACTGACCCAGTATATTCGCAAGTCAGAAAGCAGCCCGAACCGCTTCTTGCCGATCATCATGATGACCGGCTTTGCCGAGCGCCAGAAAGTCTTCCAGGCCCGCGACAAGGGTGTCACCGAATTCCTGGTCAAACCCCTGTCGGCCTCGTCCCTGTTCAGCCGCATCCAAACCATTGTCGAAAAGCCAAGGCCCTTTGTCCATATTGGCGATTTCTTTGGTCCGGATCGGCGGCGGCGCAAGGATGAATTCGCCGGCGAAGATCGCCGCGGCATGACGTCGTCGAAAAAGAAAGAACGGCCCAATCTGCACGAAATCATGTCCCAGACCGACATCAATAACCTGTTCAACCCGGATTGAACGGTGCATTGGTCTTTAGGGCAATCGGCTTTGCCTGATCGCCCTGGGTTTAAGCTTGGCGGCGGACGATATTCGGCCTATCAAAGAAACTGTGATGGCGGGGTGGACAGGGTCGGATGTGGGGGATGCAATCCATTGTTTTCCTTCGGGGCATAGCCATCGGCTTTGCCTTGGCGGCACCCATTGGCCCCGTGGGAATTCTGTGTATTCGCCGCGCCTTGGCCGACGGACGTCATGCGGCCTTCATCGCCGGTCTTGGCGCCGCCTTTGCCGATACCTTTTTCGGCGCGGTCGCGGTTTTTGGGGTCACCGCGGTCGCTTCTTTTCTGAACACGCATCAGGAGACCTTGCGGGTTATCGGAGGGATGTTCCTGCTAACCCTGGGCATCGTCACCATGATGCGCCGCCCCGCGATTGACAGCCAACCGCTCAGCCGTCGCGGTCTGGTGCGCGATTTCGTTTCGACCTTTTTAATCACGCTGACCAACCCAGCGACCATTCTGGCCTCTATGGGTGTTTTCGCCGCCTGGGGCGCGTTAGGCGAGGCCGACACCGCCGCCTCCAGTATCCTGATCGGCGGCGTCTTTGCCGGATCGACCCTATGGTGGGCCGTGCTGTCCGGCGTCGCCGGCGCCGCGCGCGCCAAAGTTTCCCACCTTTGGCTGGCGCGCTTCAATCAGGGGTCTGGCCTGATTCTGGTCGCCTCAGGCGCCTTAATGTTGACGCTCTATTTTTTCAAATAGTCCTTTACCAACACCTCGGCAATTTGCACGGCATTCAGAGCCGCCCCTTTGCGCAGATTGTCTGAAACACACCAGAAGGCCAGACCATTCTTCACCGTTGGGTCACGACGGATACGGCTGATATAAACGGCGTCCTCACCGGCCGCCTCGACCGGGGTGACATACCCTTCATTGGCCCGATGGTCCACCACGACGATGCCGGGCGCAGCCCGCAAGGCCGCACGGGCCGCCTCTTCGTCCACCGGCTTGGCAAATTCGACCGTAATCGCCTCGGAATGGGCGACAAACACCGGAACCCGAACACAGGTGGCCTGAACGGCAATGCTCGCATCGAGAATCTTTTTGGTCTCGACCACCATCTTCCATTCTTCTTTGGTCGACCCATCTTCCATGAAGACATCGATATGCGGGATGACGTTGAAGGCGATCTGCTTGGTAAAGCGTTCCGGCTTTACCGGATCATTGACGTAAATGGCCCGGGTCTGGTTGAACAATTCATCCATCGCCTCCTTGCCGGCACCGGAAACCGACTGATAGGTCGATACCACCACCCGCTTGATCTGAAAAAGATCGTGCAGCGGCTTCAAGGCCACCACCATCTGGATGGTTGAGCAATTGGGGTTGGCGATGATGCCTTTTTTGCGATATCCGGCAATCGCCTTGGGATTGACCTCGGGAACCACCAGGGGGACATCGGGATCCATACGGAAATGCGATGTATTGTCGACCACCACGCAGCCGGCCGCAGCCGCCCGCGGGCTGTGCACGGCGGAAATCTTGGCGCCAGGCGAGGACAGGGCGATATCGGTTCCGGCGAAATTAAAATCCGCAAGATTCTGGACCTTCAGGATTTGGTTCTCGCCAAAGGAAACCTCTCTGCCGACCGACCGTTCGGAGGCCAGGGCCACCATTTCGTCGACCGGAAATTTCCGTTCAGCCAAAGTGTTCAGCATCTCGCGTCCGACATTCCCGGTGGCGCCGATCACCGCAACTTTATATCCCATTTCCCGTCTCTCCGTTTTCTGCCGGCCCCAACTGAGGTCAGCCGCCACCTGTAAAAAAGGCCCGCCGGATCCTTCCGCGGGCCTCGTGATGGATGTTACCTACACCGCCCGAGCTCGCTTCTAGTGTCCCGATTCCGAAGTTCGGGTCATTCGATCCAGGCCACTTTCGAACTTCGGAATCGATCAGGACACTAGCAACTAACTGTTTCTAGTGTGGTTTTCAATTTTTAAGTTCGTGAAATTGCCGATGGCGAAATCACACGAACTTAAAAATCACCACACTAGGGCGAGGCTGTCCGCTTTGAAGCTTTCGTAGTCTTGCTCTCGGAATCGACAGAAGCGCCCTCATGCCATCCGGGGCCAGCGCAAGCGCTGCGATCAAATAGGCCCGTTATCATGAAGCAACACCTCCGCTGCACAGAGGATTACCCGAGGCCCAGCAGCAAGGCAAGAATAAAGGAATAGCAGAATTCGCGTTAGTTCCAGGCGGTGCGCTTGTCGAAGGGGGCTAAATTCGCCATGAATTGCCGCGCACTGGCTTCCCAGGAAAAGCCTTCGGCATAGCGGCGGCAATCTTCGCCACGCAGCGCCAGTGCTGTCCGGGCCGCCTTGCCCAGGTCCTCATCGAGACAGCCCACCTTGCCCTCACCGCCAAGGACATCCAACGGTCCCGGCACCGGATAGGCGGCGACCGGCAGGCCGCAGGCCATGGCTTCAAGCAGAACCAGACCGAAGGTATCGGTGCGGCTGGGAAAGACGAAGACATCGGCATCGGCATAATGCGCCGCCAGATCGGCCCCCTGGCGTGGCCCGGCGAAGGTTACTTCGGGATAGCGCCGCTTCAAAAGGGCGGCCTGCGGGCCATCGCCAACCACCACTTTGGACCCTGGCAAATCCAGGGCCAGAAACGCCTCGACATTCTTTTCAACCGCCAGACGTCCAACATAAAGAGAAATCGGCCGTGGCAAATTATAGACCGGCGGCTGGGCCGGGTTGAAGAGGGCCGTATCGACGCCGCGGGTCCAGCGCCGGATTCCACCGAAGCCACGCCCGAGCAATTCATCTTCGATCGTTTGCGTCGCCACCATCACGGCCGAAGCCGCATCATGGAAGCGGCGGACCACGCGATAAGACAGAGCCAGCGGTATCTTGAAGCGGGCCCGCACATATTCGGGAAAGCGTGTGTGATAGGCGGTGGTAAAAGGCAATCCCCGGGACCGGCAATAGGCGCGGGCGGCCCATCCCAAAGGTCCCTCGGTCGCGATATGAATGGCGCAAGGCTGGCTGGCGGCAATCAAACGGGCGACACGACGGCCAGGAAACAGGGACAGTCGAATTTCCGGATAGGTCGGACAGGGCAAAGTCCGGAATTTGGCCGGTGTAATCATCTCAACATCAATTTGGGCGGCCCGCAATTCACCGGCTAAGGCCGCCAAAGTGCGCACCACGCCATTGACCTGGGGATACCAGGCGTCGCTTACAATCAGGACGCGCATTCGGACATCCCCACCACCGTTGACAAGACCTGCGGCCAATGGATGATTTCCAGCCGGCCGTCAAAATGCTCAACCAAGGCGGTGCAACTTTCCACCCAATCGCCACAATTGGCATAAAGCTGATTGCCCGCGGTCCGGATCATCGCGTGATGAATATGACCGCACACAACCCCGTCGACGCCACGATGCCGAGCCGCCTCCATAACCGTGTTTTCATAATCGCCAATAAATTTCACGGCGTTTTTGACCTTATCTTTCAAGTAAGCGGACAAAGACCAATAGGGATAGCCCATCCAACGACGCAATTGATTGAACCAACGGTTGAGGTGAAGCGCCAGGGTGTAAGCATTGTCCCCCAACACCGCTAACCAGCGGGCATAACAGACGATGCCGTCAAATTCATCGCCATGCAGAACCAGCAACCGCCGCCCATCTGCCGTGAGATGAACGGCTTCTTCGACGACTTCCACCGAACCAAAGCTGTTGCCCACATAATCACGGGCGAAGGCGTCATGATTGCCAGGAACATAGATGACCCGGCAACCTTTCCGGGCTTTGCGCAACAGCTTCTGCACGACGTCATTATGCGCTTGCGGCCAGAACCAGCCGCGCTTAAGCCGCCAGCCATCGATAATGTCGCCGACCAAGTAAATATAGTCGCTTTCGGTGACTCGCAGGAAGTCTAAGAGAAATTCAGCACGACAGCCCTTAGTACCCAAATGAACATCGGAAATCCAAATCGCTCTATACTCTTTTAAACGGATTTCTGCATTCATTCGCTGGGACCTCGCCATGCCCTGCATAGGCTAAATTCCCATCGTCACTAATTTTGGTCAAATTAAACAATTGTTACTGTCAATGAATCCTCAACCTCTTACTTCATTAATATTTTCGTCATAAATACTTAATTTCCCTCTGTGTTGCTGACAGTTCATATCTGCTCCTATGGGTGAAAAAAATCATCAGCACCATCCCGGTTTCCGCAAGGCTTTGGTGGTCTTCAATCCCACCGCCGGCCGGGGCCGCCAGCGTCGCCTGGAGAGCGTCATCAACGGACTCGGCCGTATGGGATGCCGCTATGAATTGTTTCGGACCATCCTTGGCGGTGATGCGGAAAAGGCAGCGCAAAGAGCCGCTGGCCAGGATTTTGATCTGATTGTCGCCGCCGGCGGCGACGGAACGGTCAACGAAGTCGTCAATGGCCTGGCCTCGGTCAAAAGCCATCTGCCGGTGGCGTTTCTGCCGCTTGGCACCGCCAATGTGCTGGCCGCCGAAATTGGCCTGTCGACCAAACCTCAGGCCTTTTTGCGCATGCTGGCCAGCCCCCATCTGCGCACCATCCGACTGGGACTCGTCGGCGGACGGCATTTCCTGCTGATGGCCAGCGCCGGTTTGGATGCCACGGTTGTGCGCGGCGTCGATCTCACTTTGAAGCGACGGACCGGTCAAATGGCCTATGCGATTGAGGCGATCCGTCAGACCCTGTCCTATGACTTCCCGGAATTTAATCTGATTATTGACGGCGGGCGTTATAGCGCCCGCATGGCGGTGATCTGCCGGGCGCGCTGCTATGGCGGTCCGTT
>DUZC01000127.1 GCA_013349735.1 Rhodospirillaceae bacterium | reverse complement strand
CGCTTTCCGCAAAGCCGCTTCGCCCGCGACGCCCGGCTGAAGATCGACCTGACCCGAGATCACCTTGCCGGCAAGGAAATGGCGATTGGCCGTTATTATGAGCGTCAGCGCATGTTCCTGGCGGCCGTCAACCGCTATCGCAATGTCATCGACAAATACCAGACCACCACCCATGTCCCGGAAGCCTTGCATCGCCTGGCGGAATGTTATGAAAGCCTTGGTCTGCATGACGAGGCGGTAAAGACGGCAGCCGTCCTGGGGTACAACTATCCGGGCGCCGACTGGTACGGGGACAGCTACGGCCTGGTGGGCGGCACCGCGCCCGCGACGGAGCCGAAGAAGGACCGCACTTGGTTCGAATGGCTCTGGTGACATGCTGCTGGGGCTGTCGATCCGCGACGTTGTCCTTATCGATCGTCTTGATCTCGTCTTTAACGACGGTCTGTCGGCGCTGACCGGCGAAACCGGTGCCGGAAAGTCTATTTTGCTGGATTCTCTGGGGCTGGCCCTCGGCGCGCGCTCGGAAAGTGGCTTGGTCCGTCCCGGCGCCCAGCAACTGTCGGTAACCGCCGAATTCGCCCCCCCACCCGGTCATCCGGCACAAGCCCTGCTGTCGGCACAGTCGCTGGACGGCGGTGACAGCGTGATCCTGCGCCGTATCGTCAGTACCGACGGGCGTTCGCGGGCCTTTGTCAATGATCAGCCGGTGACGGTCGGATTCCTGCGCCAATTGGGCACTCTGCTGGTCGAGATTCATGGTCAATTTGCCAGCCATGGCCTGCTGGACCAAGCCACCCATCGGGCCGTCCTCGATGATTTTGCCGGCGAAGATGGCATAGCGGTCGGCAAAGCCTGGCGCGACTGGCAAGCGGCCATCGGACAAAGAAAGCAGGCCGAGGCAAGCCTGGCCAAGGCGCAAAGCGAGGAAGACGCCCTGCGCCACGCCTTTGAAGAATTGGCGGCCCTGGATCCCGCCCCCGAGGAGGAAGCGACTCTGGCGGCGCAACGCGCCTTGCTGATGCATGGTGAAAAGCTGATGGAGGGCATGAATCTTGCCCTATCGGCTTTAACCGACAAAGGCGATGTCGCAAGCGCGCTGAGCCAGGCCAGCCGCGCGCTGGAACGGGTCGCCGAGCGCGCCGAAGGCCAGCTTGACACGATCATCGCCATGCTTGACCGCGCCTCGATTGAAATCACCGAAGCCCAGAGCCTGTTGGAAAAATTATCCTCGTCCCTTGACCTTGACCCACGTTCTTTGGAAAAAATCGAAGAACGCCTGTTTGCGCTGCGCGCTTTGGCCCGCAAACATCAAATACGGGTCGATGACCTGCCGGCCCTGCATCAGAGCCTGGCGCAACAATTGGCCGCTTTAGAGGCCGGCAGTGACGGGCTTGGGCAATTGCGCGCCGAGGAAGCTGCCGCACGCGCAAGCTTCCTTCAGGCGGCGGACGCTTTGTCGCAGCGGCGGGCCAGGGCGGCCGCGATTTTGGATCAGGCAGTCGCCAACGAGCTCGGCCCGCTGAAACTGACCAAGGCCCTGTTCCGCACCAGCCTGACCCGTCTCGACGAGTCCCAAGCGAACCAGCATGGTTTGGATGCGGTGGCCTTCGAAGTGACGACCAATCCCGGCCTGCCGCCCGGGCCTCTGGGGAAAATCGCCTCGGGCGGCGAATTGTCCCGCTTCATGCTGGCGTTAAAAGTCGTCCTGGCCCGCACCAGCCCGGCCTTGACCATCGTTTTTGACGAGGTCGACCAGGGCATCGGTGGCGCCGTTGCCGCAGCGGTCGGCGAAAGACTGGCCGGACTGGCCCGCCAGATTCAGGTTCTGGTCGTGACCCATTCGCCGCAGGTGGCGGCCAAGGCCAACCATCACTGGCATGTCGCAAAGCTGGATTCGCCGGACAGCGGCACCCTCGCCCGGGTCTCGGCGCTGGATGCCGGGCAGCGCCGCGAGGAAATCGCCCGCATGTTGGCCGGCAGCACCATCACCGACCAGGCCCGCGCGGCCGCCGATAGCCTTTTGTCTGCCGGCGGGTAAGGGAAATGACCAACAAGCCTGACCGCGCCCCCCTGCCGGTGGATCAGTTGACCCCCCTTGAGGCCAGCGCTGAACTGGCAAGTCTGGCGGTCCAGATAGCCGCCCATGATCAGGCCTATTACCAAAAAGATCAGCCGACGGTCAGCGACGCCAGCTATGATGCGCTGCGTCGGCGCAATGCGGCCATCGAAGCGCGCTTTCCCGAATTGATCCGTCCCAACAGCCCCAGCCGGCGGATTGGGGCCAGCGCCGCCGAGGGATTCGGCAAGGTTACGCATCGCCGCCCGATGCTGTCGCTCGACAATGCCTTCAGTGAGGCCGATCTTACCGAATTTATTGCGCGAATACGCCGTTTTCTTGGTCTGGCGGACAGCGAGCCGGTCGGCCTGGTGGCCGAGCCGAAAATCGATGGCCTGTCGATCAGCCTTCGTTATGAACAGGGTCATTTTGTCCAAGGGGCAACCCGCGGCGATGGCAGCGAAGGCGAGGATGTCACCGCCAATCTGCGGACCCTCAAAGACTTGCCACAGCACTTGACGGGACCGGTCCCCCGGCTCCTTGAAGTGCGCGGTGAAGTCTATATGGCGCGTGCTGATTTTTTCCGTTTGAACGAGGCGCGGCGCGAGGCCGGCGAGAAAAACCCCTTTGCCAATCCCCGCAATGCCGCCGCCGGTTCGCTGCGGCAGCTTGACCCCTCTATCACGGCCAGCCGCCCCTTAAGCCTTTTCTGCTATGCCTTGGGGGATTGCAGCGAAGTTTTCGCCGACCGTCATTGGCAGCTGTTGCAGCAATTGCGAAATTGGGGCTTCAAGGTCAATGAGCAGGCCAAATATTGCGCGAACCTTGATCAATTGCTGGCCTTTTATAATAGTCTGGCCGCCGACCGGGCCTTGCTGCCTTATGATATCGATGGCGTCGTCTACAAGGTTGACCGTCTGGATTGGCAAGAGCGGCTGGGCCAGATCAGCCGCAGCCCGCGCTGGGCCATCGCCCATAAATTCGCCGCGGAACAGGCCGAAACCCTGCTGCTGGATATCGGCATTTCCGTCGGTCGAACCGGCGCTCTGACGCCCTTTGCCATTCTTGAGCCGGTGACCGTCGGCGGCGTGACGGTCAGCCGCGCCACCTTGCACAATGAAGATGAGATCGCCCGCAAGGATTTCCGCGTGGGCGATCGCGTGATTATTCAAAGGGCCGGCGATGTCATTCCGCAACTGGTCTGCAGCCTGTTGGACAAGCGTCCGGCGGACGCGGTGGCGTTCACACCGCCGCAGCTCTGCCCGGTTTGCGGCAGCCTGGCGGTAAAACCCGAAGGCGAGGCGATCCGTCGCTGCACCGGCGGACTGTCTTGCAATGCCCAGCTCGTCGAGCGGCTGATCCATTTTGCCGCCCGCGGCGCTTTTGACATTGAAGGACTTGGTGAAAAAAACGTCGATTTTCTCGTACGCACCGACAGGATCCGGGCGCCGGCCGATATATTCAGGCTGGAAGCCAAGGAAGCCGGAAGCTTGCTGCCTTTGAAAACACAGCCCGGTTGGGGCGCCCGTTCGGCGCAAAAGCTGTTTGAAGCCATCGCCGCCCGACGGGTCATTTCCCTTGACCGGTTCATTTACGCCTTGGGCATCCGTCAGGTCGGTGAAGCCACCGCCCGCTTGCTGGCGCTTAATTACCAAACCCTGAGCCATTGGCGCGCAGCCATGTTGGAGGCCGCCGCCGAGCCTGACGGCGAAGCCTGGCGCCAATTGATCGCCATCGACCAGATTGGCCCCAATGTCGCCGGGGATATCTGCGAATTCTTTGCCGAACCTCATAATCTGCGGGCCATGGATGATCTGATTGACCAGTTGGAACAGGTCGAAGATTTTTTGTCGGCAACCGGCACCCCGTCGCCCTTGGCCGGAAAAACCGTGGTCTTTACCGGCACGCTGCAAAGCTTGAGCCGGGATGAGGCCAAAGCCCAGGCCCGGACTTTGGGCGCCAAGGTGGCGGGATCGGTATCGGCCAAGACCAATTATTTGATCGCGGGTGCTGAGGCCGGTTCGAAATTGACCAAGGCCCGAGAGCTGGGCGTAACAATTTTAAGTGAAGAAGCGTGGCTTGCTCTTGTCGGAAAGTAAAATTCCGACAAGGATAGTCTGGCTGTGATTGCCACAAGCGGACTTGACCAAAGGGGTATCTAACCCCTTATCTTGACGACTGGACTTACGGCATAAGCCGCATCGGGAAATAATTCGAAGGGAAACGCAATGATCGTCCGATCCATCCTCAACGCCAAGTCAAGCAATGATGTCACCACCACTGTCGCTGACCTGACGGTGGGCGACGCCGCCAAGTTACTGAATGAAAAACGTATTGGCGCCCTACTGGTGGTCGAGGGGGGCAATAATATCATCGGCATTCTTTCCGAACGCGACATCGTCCGCGGCATGGCTCTGCATGGCACTAAGGTCGAGACCCTTAAGGTCCGCGATCTGATGACCAGTTCGGTGCTGGTCTGCAGCCCCGAGGACTCGCTGGATAAGCTGATGGGCATTATGACCAACAACCGCATTCGCCATCTTCCGGTGGTGGACCAGGGCAAATTGGCCGGAATGATCACCATCGGTGACGTCGTGAAGTCGCGTCTGGAAGAGACCACCATGCAGGTGGATCAGCTGCGCGAATATGTGGCCGGGCGCTAAAAAAAGCGGGGCAATCCTTTGATGGGCCGGTTCACCTGACGCTTGGGCCCCAGGCGTCAGGAGCGGACCGCTTGGTTTTCCCGGCAGTAGGGCCGGCGTCTCCGCCGGCCAACAACAAAACGCCGGCACGGAGCACCCGAAATTCAAAGGAATTCGACACGGATTCCCGGATGACACCGGATACGCACGGATTAAAAAATGGCGCCAAAGGTGCAATGGAATAATCTGCGTTCATTCGCTGTGATCCGATCAAATCCGTGTCTCATGAATCAATGCAGTAGGGCCGGCGTCTCGCCGGCCACCACCGCAAAAACGCCGGCACGGCGCACCCGAAAATCAACAGCCCGATCTCCCGGATACGACTCTCCAGTCCTGAAGACCCGGTGGCTCCGTTGAGTATGGGCATGCCTGCTACGCCAATCACCCGTTCGGCATCCTCATCGTCAGATCAGCGATAAACGCCCCCCGGCTTTGGTGCCGGGTGGCGGCCAAATCATCCAGCCGCCGTAAAACCCGTTTGGGCAAAGTGATGTTCACCCGTTCGATACTGTCGTCGAACAAAGCAGGGTCCAACTCGACCACCCCAACCGTCCACCCCATATAGCCGGGCAGTCGACGAGCGTCTTCAAGGCTTGAGGCGGCCGGCACGGGCAAGTTCGCATCCAGAGCGCCGTCCACCCATGCGGCAACAGCTTCCTTAACCGCATCAAGCGCTTCATCCAACGTGTCGCCGGCTGAGAAACAGCCTGGCAGATCCGGCACCACCACGCCGAACGCCGTGTCTTTAGATCCTTCTTCGATCAGAATTGGATAACGCATCATAGCCCTGCCTGTTTACGAATAGCGGCCACCAAGCCGGTTCCCAGATCCTTTTTTGGATGGGGCACCACGACGATATCGGGTTTCGTCGGATGTTTGAACACATGATGCGAACCGCGCACCCGATCGAGCACCCATCCTGCGGCCGCCAATTCTCGGATCAGATCGGTACTTTTCATATGTGTACGCTATACACTGGCGCGGATTGTGTCAACGCTACACACGCTACACTGTCGCAAGCAAATGTTATGTCCGAGTGCAATCAGGCAACCCGATCCCATGGCGATTGAGGATTGGTTCGCCGGAGGCGATCCTTGGTGTCTTCGTGTTAAAAAAGTGCTTGCACTGTGACCCGGGGTACGGCGCAGCCATTTTTGATCCGTGCGCATCCGATGTCATCCGGGAATCCGTGTCAACGCCACCCGCCCGTAACAGGGGCAAAACCCCGGGCACTCAAGCTGGGTAACGCGCCGCAATTAGTTCGGGGAGGCTGGGTACGACTTGAGTGACGGCAGCACCGAACCTTGTCCCCAGGAAATCCCAGAAGG
>DUZC01000139.1 GCA_013349735.1 Rhodospirillaceae bacterium | reverse complement strand
ATCGGTGGCGCTGCTTTCAACATTGGTCGATTCCACCATCGATGCCGCCGCCTCGCTGCTCAATCTGGCGGCCGTCCGCCAGGCGCTACAGCCCGCGGATAAGGATCATCGCTTCGGCCATGGTAAAGCCGAACCGCTGGCCGGCCTGGGTCAGGCTGCTTTTATCACCGGCTCGGCCTGTTTTCTGGTCAGCGAAGCCTCAACGCGCCTGTTCCATCCCTCGCCGGTCAGCAATCCGGAAATCGGCATTGCGGTCATGGCTTTTTCCGTCGTCATAACCGGCGTTCTGGTGTTTTTTCAGCGGTTGGTGGTCAAACGCACCAAATCTTTGGCGGTAGATGCGGATAAATTGCATTACACCGGCGATCTGCTGATGAACCTCAGTGTCATTGTTTCGCTTTTGCTTTCCAGTCGGTTTGATTTGCCGCTGGCTGATCCCTTGTTCGCTTTAGGAATCGCCGGTTTTCTGGTCTATGGCGCGGTGGTCATCGCCTGGCGCTCGCTGCATTTGCTGATGGACCATGAATTTCCCGAGACCGATCGTCAGCAGATCCTGGCCATCTGCCGCAGTCATCCCGCGGTCCTGGATATTCATGACCTGCGCACCCGGTCGGCCGGGCTGCACAGTTTTATTCAGCTTCACCTGGTGCTGGATGCGGAAATCAGTCTGATCAAAGCCCATGCCATCAGCGATGAAGTCGAGGCCAATATCCGTGCCGCCTTTTCCTTTGCCGATGTGATTATCCATCAAGATCCGGCCGGCGTGAATGAACCACCCCCCGCCGTTCCCTGAGACGGACGACAGCGAAGCGGGGCAGGCCGCACTGGTGGCTTGGCTATCTAATCCGGCCAGCTATGGCCAGGGCGATAGCGCAATACAGCGCATCGACACGCATATTTCTCGCGTCTTCCTGACAAAAGACCGCGCTTATAAGCTAAAACGCGCGGTCCGCCTGCCGTTTCTGGATTTTTCTACCCTGGCGCAGCGCCATCAGGCCTGCCTGACCGAACAAACCGTCAATGCCCGCACCGCCCCGGATCTCTATTTAGCGGTGCAGGCGATCACCCGCGAAGAGAATGGGGATTTGGCTTTAAATGGCCATGGTGAACCGCTGGACTGGCTGGTGGTGATGCGCCGTTTTGATGAGGCGGGGCTGTTCGACAGACTGGCGCAGACCCGCGCCCTGACGCGGGATTACGCTTTAGCCTTAGCCGGGACAATTGCTGCCTTTCATCAATCGGCCGAGAGCCGCTCGGATTTCGGTGGCGCCTCGGGTCTGACTTTGACCATCGACACCAACGAGGCCTGTTTTGCCAAGGATATACCGGGACTGTTTGATGCCGCGACGGTGAACCGCCTGACCGCCCGGTCCCGTGCCGCCCTGGCCTGCCATCATGATTTGCTGGAGCGGCGCCGCCTTTCGGGTTTTGTGCGCCACGGCCATGGCGATTTGCATCTTGGCAATATTTGCCTGATCGAGAACCGGCCCACCTTGTTTGACGCCATCGAGTTCAATCTGGATTTCGCCTGCATCGATGTCCTTTATGACCTTGCCTTTCTACTTATGGATCTAGAAGCGCGGGGGCTGCGCGACACCGCCAATTTGATTTTCAACCGCTATCTCGAACTGACCGGCGATTTCGGCGGACTGCCAGCGCTGCCGCTGTTCCTTTCGCTGCGCGCCGCTATTCGTGCGCATGTCGCCGCTGCCATGGCCCGGGATCAGGGCAGAGCGTCCTCCTGTCACAAGAAAGCAACAAGTTATCTGCAGCTGGCGCTGGACTATCTGGAACCCAGCACCCCACAAATGCTGGCCATCGGCGGGCTGTCCGGCAGCGGAAAATCCCGCCTGGCACGCGCCCTGGCCCCCTTGGTCGGCCGGGCGCCAGGTGCCCTGGTCTTGCGAAGCGATGTGTTGCGCAAGCGTTTGGCCGGGTTAACCCCCGAGACCCGGCTTCCAGCCGGCGCCTATGACGCGGCCAGCACGGAACAGACCTACCAGCTTCTTGGCCAAGAGGCCGAAAAGGCGCTGATCGCCGGCCAATCGGTGATCTGCGATGCGGTCTTCGCCCTGCCCTGGCAGCGCCAGGCGATCGAAAGTTACGCCAGACAGTTGGATATTCCCTTCCACGGTCTGTGGCTGGAGGCCGAACCGGCCCAGATGGAACAACGGATCCTCACGCGAAAGAACAATGCGTCGGACGCCACCCCTGCCGTTTTGCAAAAACAGTTGACGCTTCAGCAGGGAGAGATTGACTGGACCCGTATCGATTCATCCGGGGAGCGGCAACAGACCCTGGAGGCTGCCCTTCAGGCCTTGCGGTTATGAAAGAATTGCAGGCTTGCCATAGCTTTTCTGGGGTTATAATGCAGCGATAAAACAGCCATTTACTTCCTGAAAGAGGTCGAAGATGACCGCCTATCCTATTGTCCTGGCCTGTTTATGCGATGTCGAAACCACCGACGCCACCCTGGACCTGGCGTTTCGGATCGGCCGTGATCATGGCGCTCAGATCCGGGCCCTGCATGTAAAGGCCGACGCCAGCCAGATGATCCCCCTGGTCGGCGAAGGCATGTCCGGGGCGATGTTCGAAGAAATGCTGGCCGCCGCCGAAGGCCAAGGCCGCAGCCTGTCCGGACAGATCCGTGACCTCTTCGAGCAGAAGCTTCGCTTGGCCGACGCCGGCGCTCCCGGCCCTTTGAACGCCAATTGGTGCGAGATGCTGGGCCGCGAGGATGAGGTTATTGCCCGGGTCGGGCGTTTGAGTGATCTGTTGGTAATGGCCCATCCGGCCATTGATCGCGACAGCCCCTCGATGCTGACCTTAAATGCCGCTTTGATGGAAACCGGGCGTCCGGTCTTGCTGGCGCCGGCCAGACCGGCCGCGTCGGTTGGAAAAAAGATTGCGGTCTTCTGGAACGGCAGCGCCGAAGCGGTGCGTGCCTTAGCCGCCGCCCGGCCTTTTCTCGCCAAGGCGGAAAAAGTCTGGATCCTTTCCGTCAAAGAAGGCCACGACCAGGATCCTGGCGATCTGGCCAGCTATTTGGCCTGGCATGGGATAACTGCGCAAAATCATCCCGTTGTCAGCGACGGCCCCGCCGGCCCCGCCTTAATGGCCGAAGCCGTGCGACTGGACGCGGATCTGGTGGTGATGGGCGCCTATACCCACAGCCGGCTGCGGCAACTGATATTAGGCGGCGTCACCCGCCAGGTGCTGCGGGATGCCCCCCTGCCGGTTCTTCTCTGCCACTGACAGCGGCAAGACAGAAGCCTATAGTGGAACGCATGAACGACAGCCCAAAGACGGTCATTCTCACCGGTGCCAGCCAGGGCATCGGCCATGCCACGGTGCAGCGCTTCATGCAGGAAGGCTGGCGGGTCATCAGTTGCGCCCGCCAGGAAATCCCGGCGCATTGCCGTCGTGACCCGCTTTGGACCCATCATATTTCCACCGACCTGACCGATGCGGGCAGCCTGGACGAATTTGTCCTGCAGGCCAATCGGCTCTTGGACGGCCAGCCCTTGCACGCCCTGGTCAATAATGCCGGGGTCAGCCCAAAAACCAGTTTCAAAGAACGGCTAGGGGTTCTGAATGGCGCGATCGAGGGCTGGAAACAAGTCTTTGAACTGAATTTTTTCGCGCCCCTGAAGCTGGCGCGCGGCTTTGCCTCGGCCTTGCATCGTGGCAAAGGGGCGGTGGTTAATGTCACCTCGATTGCCGGCCATTTCGTTCATCCCTTTGCCGGTTCGGCCTATTCCACCTCGAAGGCCGCTTTGTCCGGCCTGACCCGGGAAATGGCCGTGGAATTTGCCCAATTGGGTGTCCGGGTGAATGCGGTGGCCCCGGGCGAGATCAAAACCGAAATGATTTCACCCGACTACGAGGCCTTGATTCCCCGTATCCCGCTGGACCGCATGGGTTCGGTCGGAGACGTCGCCGGGGTGATTTTTCAACTTTGTTCGGATGATTTCGCTTATGTCACCGGAACCGAGGTTTTCGTAACCGGCGGCCAGCATCTTCATTAAGAAGCTGGAAAATTCTCCAGCCAGTGAATGCGCTGGTTCAACTGGGCGATCTCATGATCAAGCCAGGCTTGCAGAGCCGCGCCCTCGTCAGCACTGGCAGCCCGCAGATCTTCAAGACGGGCCAGTTCCGCTTCACAGACATCCAACAACATATCCACTTGGCCTTGCCGTTCGGACAGATCCAACAAATGGAAAAACCGGAACTTCAACGCCACCAGCAATTTGGTCAAGTCCGAGGAAGGCCGCAAACGCGAGGTCAGCAGAGTCTTCAATTCGCGCCGCCCGGCATCGGTGATCACCAGCAGGGCATCATCTTCCATGCCCTGGCCTTCAATGGCTTCGACCAGCCCTTCATAGCGCAGCATCTCGATCGAGGTGCCCATCAGGTCCAGCGACGGCCCCATCACCCGGCCGCAGAAATGACGCACCGACCCGGACAAAACGCTATAGCGCATCGGCGCCGAAGCCACCGTGCCCAAGGCGCAAACCCGCACAGCTTCTTTTGGGGTCAGGGTGTTGTCAGCAAACATCGGGCTTCATTCTCCTTGCCTTCCAATATAGGAGACCCGAGGCCATTCGTCCACTGGCTGGTCTGTGGTCGACCTAATCTACCGACCCATTCACAACCTACAGTAGCACCGGCGTCCCCGCCGGTGTGGGGCAAGCATAAAAATCCAAAGATTTCCATACATTAGCGGCTGCGGCCGGCAGAGACGCCGGCCCTACCAAAGTAATCAACCCGCTGAAAGAAATAAGCTTCTCACGCCGCCTTTTTCAGACCCAAATTCCGCCACACCGCGACGAAGGAGTCCACCAGATGGTCCATCATCGCATCGTCATGCAGAGGGGTCGGCGTGATCCGCAACCGCTCCGTCCCCTTGGGCACGGTGGGATAGTTGATGGGCTGCACATAAATATTGTAATGGCGCAGCAGATCGTCGGAGGCCTGCTTGCACAAAGTCGCATCGCCGACCATGACCGGGGCGATATGGCTGACCGAAGGCAGCACCGGAATGCCAACCGCGGCCAGACGACGCTTCAAGGTCGCCGCTCGTTCCTGATGGCGCTCGCGGATTTCGTTGTGATCCTTGAGATAGCGGATGCTGGCCAGAGCCCCGGCCGCCACCGCCGGCGGCAAGGCCGACGAAAAAATAAATCCCGGGCCGAAACTGCGCACGAAATCCACCAAACTATGGGACGCGGCGATATAGCCGCCGACCACCCCGATACCCTTGGCCAGGGTGCCCTGGATGACGGTTACCCGATCCAGAACGCCATCCCGTTCGGCCACCCCTGACCCGGTCAAGCCATACATGCCCACCGCATGCACTTCGTCGCAATAGGTCATCGCCCCGTGTTTTTCGGCGACATCACAGATGTCGCTCATCGGCGCGATATCGCCATCCATCGAATAGACCGACTCAAAGGCCACCAATTTGGGCAGGGCGGCATCCACCGATCCCAGCAGGCGATCCAGATCGGCTACGTCATTATGTTTGAAGACATGACGCGCTGAGCGCCCCTGGCGCATCCCTTCGATCATCGAATTATGGTTCAGGGCATCGGAAAAGATTTGCAGCCCGGGGATCTGCGCCCCCAGCGTGCTCAAGGCCGTCTGATTGGCCACATAGCCCGAGGTGAACAGCAAGGCCGCTTCCTTACGGTTCCAGCCGGCCAGTTCCTCTTCCAGCAGGACATGATAATGATTGGTGCCCGAGATATTGCGGGTGCCACCGGCCCCGGCGCCGCAGCGGCGTAAGGCATCGCACATGGCTTCGATGACCACCGGATGCTGCCCCATGCACAGATAGTCATTGCTGCACCAGACGGTGACATCATGCACGGCGCCGTCGCGATAATTTTTCGCCATGGGAAACGAGCCGGCCTGACGTTCCAGATCAGCAAAAATCCGGTAGCGGCCTTCACGTCGCAAATCAGCGATGCGCTCGGCAAAGAATTTTTCGTAATCCATTATCTGCCCTGCTCCCGGCAATGCTTTGATGGCGCCGATCCTATCCGATTGCCAATTGGCGTTGCAATAGTAACGGCTAAGGAAAGGTTAGCT
>DUZC01000196.1 GCA_013349735.1 Rhodospirillaceae bacterium | reverse complement strand
GGGCAGGATCTGAATATTCAAGCATCTTTGGCGATGGCTCGATCTTCGATTAGTCTGGGCTTTACCGAACCTTACTTTTTGGATCGGCGCGTTGCCGCTGGGTTTGACATCTTTGCCATTACCAGTAGCCCTCTTCAGTCCTTGGTTTATGCTGTTGATACGCTGGGGTTTGACCTCCGGTCTGGCTATTATTACAACGAGTATTTAAGCCATACCTGGAAATACACGGCCAGCATGACCAATGTGCATGATGTTCAACCCGGTGCGTCGATCTATATCGTTCAGCAGCAGGGCATTACGTCCCTGTCGTCCATCAGTCATACCCTGCTGTTCGATCGTCGCGATAGCAAAGTCGATCCGACTTCTGGATATTACTTAAGAGGCGGTAATGAAATCGCTGGTTTAGGCGGGAGTGAACATTTCCTGCGTAATTCCGCAGGTGCCGGACAATATTTCAAAGTTGGCGAGGAAAGTGTCCTTATGCTTTCCACCAGTGGCGGTTATATGTTTAGCACCGATGGCTCGCCTATCCGCATCAACGAACGCTATTATCTTGGCGGCGACACCTTGCGCGGGTTTCGTGATGCCGGGGTGAGCCCACGGGACCCTGGCACTGACGATGCCTTGGGTGGGTTGTGGGAGGCAACAGCGACGGCCGAAATGAAATTCCCCCTTGGGTTGCCCAAGGAGTTGGGGGTTCAAGGCAAGCTGTTCGCCGATGTGGGGACGGTCGGGCCGACCGATCCTTCCATTCCGAAGAGCAGTGTAACGGAAACTTCGGCTCCACGCGCGTCGGTGGGAACCGGCGTGGTTTGGCGGTCGCCGATGGGACCAATCAATGTTGATCTTGGCATTCCTGTGATGAAGCAACTCCACGATCAGACACAAGTTTTCCGCCTTAATTTTGGGACGAGGTTCTAATGACTTTAAAGCTTATGTTCGGCCGGCGCTCTTTCGCTGGCGGTTTGATGGCCGCTGCTCTGCTTTTGCTTCCATTGACGGTGCAGGCGCAGCAGGCAGCGCAGGTGATCGGCGTTCTTGACGTCGATATGGTTTTACAGGAAACCCAGGCCGCCAAAAGCGTGCGCAGCCAAGCCGAAAAATATCAACAGACCTTCGTTCAGGAGAACAATAAAGAAGAAGCCGCGCTGCGGGCGACCCAGCAGGAGCTGGCCAATGAGCAGCAAAAAAAGGTTTTGACCCAGGAAGCTTTTGGCGAACGGGTTCGTGCGTTTGAAGAACAGGTTGGCCAGTTCAAGAATAAGAGCTTCGCGCGCGAAAAGGCCTTCCAGAAGTCCTACAGCACGGCCATGGCGCAGATTCAAAAGGCGATGCTGGAAGCCACGCAAGAAGTCGCTCAGACCCGCGGTTTCACGATGGTCCTGCCGCGGACCCAGGTGATCTTGTTTGACGAGAAAATGAACGTGACCAAAGAAGTCGTTGCGGCCATGGATAAAAAGCTGACCCGTGTTGACTTTCCGGCCCCTAAGGTCGAACTGGAGATGACGCCGTCGGCCGGATCGGATAACGCCACGACAAAAAAGAAATCCCAATAAATTCATGGCCGATCCGCGTTTTTTTCAACGGGCTGGCCCGTTCACACTGGGTGAACTCGCCAGCCGTTCGGGTGCATTGGTGGCGGATGGGGCAGATCCGTCCCGTCTGCTTACCGATGTGGCTGCCGTTGATGTGGCGGGGCCTGAGCAGATTACCTTTCTTGATAACCGCAAATATGTAGACGCGTTTCGCCAAACGCGGGCAGGAGCCTGTCTGGTAGACCCCAAATTGGCATATTTAGCCCCGGCCGGGGTCAATTTGCTTCTGGCCTCTGATCCCTACCGGGCTTATGCGCTGGTGGCTCAGGCCTTTTACCCCGTGCCCGTACCGCAAGCCCGAGTGGCGGAAGGCTGTGTCGTTGATCCCACGGCTGTTCTGGGGACGGGTGTCCAGATTGATCCGGGCGCTGTCATTGGGGCAAGGGCCGAGCTGGGTGACTTCTGTCGGATCGGTGCCAACGCGGTCATTGGGCCCGGTGTTGTCCTGGGGTCTGGCTGCATCATTGGGGCAGGAGCAACCCTAAGCCATTGTCTGGTTGGCAATAACGTCAATATTTATCCCGGCGCTCGAATTGGTCAGGATGGCTTTGGCTTTGCAATGGGGCCTGGCGGACATCTAAAAGTCCCCCAGTTGGGTCGCGTGATCATCGAAGACGAGGTTGAGATTGGCGCCAACACCACTATTGATCGGGGGGCCGGTCCGGATACGGTTATTGGTGCCGGCAGCAAGATTGATAATCTGGTGCAGATCGGGCACAACGTACGGATCGGTCGGGGCTGTGTGATTGTTGCCCAGGCGGGCATTTCCGGCAGCACCCGGCTTGACGATTTTGTGGCTGTGGGGGGGCAAGTCGGGGTGACCGGACATTTGCATATCGGAATGGGAGCTCGTCTTGGTGCGCAAAGTGGCGTAATGCGCGATGTTCCTGCAGGAATGACGGTTGGCGGATCACCGGCGACATCGATGACCGAGTGGCTGCGTCAAAATGCGATTTTGGCAAAACTGGCCCGCAAGGGCGGGTCCTCCAAGGAATGAGCACGATGGATACCGCGGAGAATAATACTGGGTTTACTTTGGATATCATGCGGGTGATGCAGATGATCCCGCATCGCTATCCGTTTCTGATGGTCGATAAAGTTATCAATGTTGTTCCCAACAGCAGTGCCGTTGGCATCAAGAATGTGACGGTGTCTGAGCCCCATTTTCAGGGTCACTTTCCGCAGCGGCCGATTATGCCTGGCGTCCTGATCATTGAGGCGATGGCACAGACCGCCGCCGTTCTGGTTGTCCAGACTTTGGGAGAACATGCCGAAGGTAAGCTGGTCTATTTCATGTCCGTTGAGAATGCCCGTTTCCGCAAGCCGGTGGTGCCGGGAGATACCCTTTATGTGCATGTTTTCAAGGAGCGCAGCCGTGGCAATGTCTGGAAATTCCGCGGCGAAGCTAAAGTGGATGGTGTCTTGATGGCAGAAGCGACCTACGCGGCCATGATCATGGACAGTTAATGGCTGATATTCATTCCACCGCCGTCATTGGCGCGGGGGCAAAAATTGCAGAGACCGCATCCATCGGTCCATTCTGCGTGGTTGGCGACAATGTCGAGATTGGCGAAGGGGTGCGCTTGATTTCGCATGTGGTGGTTGATGGTCTGACCTCTATCGGTGCTGAGACCGTGGTCTATCCCTTCGCTTCCCTTGGCCAAAGACCGCAGGATCTAAAATATCATGGCGAGCCAAGTCGTCTGGAGATTGGCCAGCGCAATCAGATCCGGGAATATGTCACCATGAACCCTGGTACCGAAGGGGGAGGCATGCTGACGAAAATCGGCAATGACTGCCTTTTTATGGTGGGCGCCCATGTTGCCCATGATTGTCGGGTCGATAATCATGCCATTTTGGTGAACAACGCAACCTTGGCTGGCCATGTCACCGTCGGTGAATATGCGGTTTTGGGGGGGCTGTCGGCCGTTCATCAATTTGTGCGGGTGGGGCGGCATGTCATGGTTGGCGGCATGACCGGGGTTGAGAATGATGTCATCCCTTATGCCACCGTAACCGGTAATCGCGCGCATCTTTCCGGTTTGAATTTGGTCGGCCTAAAGCGGCGCGGATTCTCTCGTGATGATATCCATGAATTGCGTAACGCCTATCGGCTGCTCTTTGCCCCGGAAGGGACCATGTCCGAGCGGTTGGAAGAGGTTGCCATTCAGTTTAAGACTGTCGCCCCTGTGGTTGAAATTCTTGATTTTATCCGGGCAGATAGTTCGCGAGCGATCTGCCAGCCAAAAATAGAAAATCTGAGTTAGCGGACGCAAGGGAGGTCCAGATGGCGGCGGCAGGGCAGGCCCAGGATGCTTGGCCCGCCTTGGGCATTATTGCCGGGGGTGGGTCGTTGCCGGCGCGCCTGGCCGCAGCGGCTCAATCTCAGGGGCGCCGGGTTTTTGTACTGGCGTTGCAGGGTCATGCCGATGCCGCAGCTCTTGAAGCTGTTCCGCAGGAATGGATCCGGCTTGGTGAAGCCGGGCGCGCGATCGCGCTGTTACGCAAGGCCGGGGTGCGAGAGGTTGTCATGGCGGGGCCCGTGCGCCGCCCGGCCCTGTCCGAGCTTTACCCGGACTGGCGGACTTTGCGCTTTTTTGCCAGACTTGGTTTCAAGGCCTTGGGTGATGACGGCTTGCTAAAAGCGGTTATTGGCGAATTGGAAAGCGAAGGGTTCTGTGTCATCGGCGCGCAGTCGGTACTCGGCGATTTGTTAGCCAGACCGGGGGTTTGGGGAAAATATTCGCCGGATCTTCAGGCCAAAGCCGATATTGAGCATGGTTTGCGGGTCGCATTGGGCCTGGGCGCCCTCGATATCGGGCAATCCGTGGTGGTGCAGCAAGGCATCGTCTTGGGGGTCGAGGCTATCGAGGGAACGGATGCTCTCATTGAACGATGCGGCCGGTTGGCGCGCCAGGGGGCCGGGGGTGTCTTGGTAAAGATAGCCAAACCGGGGCAGGAAAAGCGGGTCGATTTGCCTACCATCGGTACCACCACCATCCAAAATCTGGCGAAAGCAGGATTGCGTGGCATTGCTGTCGAGGCGGGGGCAACGCTGGTGGTCGAGGAGGATGCGGTCGTGGCCGCCGCCGATACTGCTGGCCTGTTCGTCATCGGTTTGGACAAAGCGGCGGAATGAACCAGCCCCTGATCTATTTGATTGCCGGAGAACCTTCTGGTGATCTTCTGGCGGCCCGACTGATGGTCGCGCTAAGAGCCCTTGGCGGAGCGGAGCTGCGCTTTTGCGGCATTGGCGGCGAAGCGATGCGCGCGCAGGGGTTGGATAGTTTATTTCCTCAGGCGGATTTGGCGATTATGGGGCTGGCCGAGGTGGTGCCCCGGATCCCGAAACTTTTGGGGCGTTTGCGGCAGACCATGGCTGATATCCGCAGGATGCGGCCGGATGTCATTGTAACCGTCGATTCCTGGGGCTTTAGCGGACGGATCCACCAGCAGTTGAAAGAAGAAGGCTATCCGGCACCGCGCATTCATTATGTCGCGCCGATGGTCTGGGCCTGGAAGGAAAGGCGTGTTCATAGTCTGGCTTCGCGTCTTGATTTATTGCTGTGCCTGTTGCCCAACGAGCCAGCATATTTTCAAAAAGTAAAACTGCCGGCCGTCCATGTTGGTCACGCGGTGCTGGAAAGCGGAGCAGAAAAAGGCAATGGTGAAGCCTTCCGGCTAAGACATCATATCGCGCCGGATACACCCTTGCTTTGTGTTTTACCCGGCAGTCGTCACTCGGAAACATCGCGTTTATTGCCGGTCTTTGCCCAAACGGTAGAGGCGCTTCGTGCGCATTATCCCAATTTGCAGCTGGTGGTTCCAACGGTTGAAACGGTTGCAAAGGAGGTCTCTGCTGCGGTGCGCGCGTGGGATGCCCCGGTAACCGTGGTTTTCGGTCAGCAAGAGCGTTACGACGCTTTTGCGGCCTGCCAGACCGCCCTGGCAGCCTCTGGAACCGTCGCGTTGGAACTCGCCATGGCCAGTTTGCCGATGGTTATTGCCTATCGGGTGGCTCCCTTGACAGCCTTTTTGATCCGTTTCCTGCTGAAAGTGAAAAATGTCTGTCTGCTGAATTTGCTGATGGGCAGGGAAATTGTTCCAGAGTTTCTGCAGGAACAGTGCCGTGCCGAGATCCTGGCACCGGCGGTGTTAGAGCTGATGGAGAAGGGGGCTGCCCGGCAGTCGCAACTTGCTGGGATCAGGGAAGCTCTGGAAAGACTGGGTCAGGATAAGGGCAGTCCTAGCCAGCGAGCCGCTGATTTCATCCTTACCAGTATCAGGAAAGTGCCATGAGCCGCCAAAATTTTCGTTTTCTTCACAGCATGATCCGCGTCAGAGATTTGGATAAGTCTCTGGATTTTTACACGCGCCTGCTGGGCATGCGTTTACTAAGGCGCACCGATTATCCGGAAGGAAAATTCACGTTAGCCTTTGTCGGCTATGGCGAAGAAGCCGAGGGAACAGTTATCGAACTGACCCATAACTGGGGTCGCGAGGAACCTTATCAGCTTGGGGATGGCTTTGGCCATTTGGCCATCGGTGTTCCAGATATTGAGGCTTTATGTCTGATTTTAAGCCGTGAAGGGATAAAGATCCCACGGCCGCCCGGGCCGATGAAACACGGCCAAACGGTCATCGCTTTTGTCG
>DUZC01000295.1 GCA_013349735.1 Rhodospirillaceae bacterium | reverse complement strand
CCACATCGGGCTGCGAGCCGCGCCTGGCGGACTGCCGCCCCCCATGGCCAACAGAGTGATTCAAATTGAACGCGCGACGCTCTTAATCCCAGGCTATTTTTTGGGTGATCCGATTGCACGCTGTTTTTCTCCACGAATCCCGTCACCGCCTTTTTACTCTGGCTTCAGGACAGCGTCACCTGCGTTCGTTGTTTTTGTATTTTTTCAAGCTGTTATCTTTGAGAGGTGGAGCGAAATGGGCAAATTTTCACCCAGTTGCGCCATATTTTCCCGGGAATGCAGATGCTATCGTAGTTATTCGGCCAGGAGATCGTTGCCGGGGGGTATCGATGGTCAAGGAAACTGCGCCATATCGTAAGGATCGAGACCATGAAGCATTGCCTGATTTATGTCACCGCCGCCAGCCGGGAGTCCGCCCTGGAAATGGCGAAAACCCTGGTGCAACAGCACCTGGTGGCCTGTGCAAATATTATCGATAGGGCAACCTCTGTTTATTGGTGGGACGGTCGGCTTTGCGAAGAGACGGAAGCCCTTCTGCTCCTGAAAACCAGGTCAGATTTAAAGTCAGCTGTCATCGTTAGGATACAGGAATTACACAGTTATTCCTGTCCGTGCATAACCGCCTTTGACATAGATGATGGCAATCCGGCTTTCCTGGACTGGATCAGTAGCCAAACCATTCAGGCCCGCTGAAGTTTAACCGTGACCGTTGCTTGGGCGGCGATCCCCTCCCGCCGTCCGGTAAATCCTAGACCTTCGGTGGTCGTGGCTTTGATGCTGACACGGTGCGCTGGGATCTCCAGGATTTCGGCGACCCGAGCCACCATTTTACTGCGGTAAGGGCCAATTTTTGGCCGTTCGCAAATGATAGTCAGATCACAAAACTGGATTTCGCCTCCCATCGCGCGCACCAAGCGGGCGGAATGAGAGAGAAATACTGCAGAATCAGCGCCTTTCCAGCGGGACTCCGTGGGCGGAAAATGGCGGCCGATATCGCCGGCGGCAATTGTTCCAAGCAGGGCATCGGTTAGGGCATGCAACGCAACATCGGCATCGGAATGGCCTTCCAGGGCGGCCTCGTGGGGCACTGGCAGATTACAAAGGACCACGTGATCGCCGGCGGTGAATTTATGAACATCGAACCCGCTTGCGACCCGAATCCCACCCGCTCCGGCCAAATGTTCAAGCGCCCGCTGCAGATCCTCGGGGGTCGTGATCTTCCTATTGTCTTCAGATCCCGGGACCATGGTCACGGTCATTCCCGCCTGTTCGATAACGGCGGCATCGTCTGTGAGTTCTTGGCCCGCCATCATCTGATGGGCTTTTAAGATGGCAGCGAAATGAAACCCCTGAGGGGTTTGTGCGCGGTATAATCCGTCGCGGGGTACCGTTTTTTCTACGAGCCCGGCTGTCGAGCCCCGTTTCAAGGTATCGTGGACCGGGAGGGCCGGAATAGCTCCGGGATAGCGATCCAAGCCGGAGATGACCCGGCTAACCAAGCCGCTGTCAATAAAAGGGCGAGCCCCGTCATGGATCAGCACTTGGTCCGGGGCAAGAGGGGCAATCGCCTCAAGTCCGAGCCGCACCGAGTCCTGGCGGGTGGCACCGCCCCGAATCCCAGGCGCCGTAGTCAGATCAGCACAAACGGCCTCAAACAGGGCCCGATCATCGTCATGGATGACCGCGCAGACGGCGTCGATCTCCGGATGAGCGGCAAAGATAGCCAAGCTGTGGCGAAGGACCGGCCGACCGCCAAGATCACACCATTGCTTGGGTGTGTTGCCACCGAAACGGCTGCCTCGGCCAGCCGCGACTACCAAAGCAATACGTTTAACCATTTCCCAACGATTCCCCTCCGCAAGCCAGCTGGGCAGGCTATCACGCTTCTTGCTAAGCGGACAGAGCTCGCAAAACATGGTGCGCGCGTGAAGGCGGGACTTTGCCAAGCCACTCAGGATGGCTATAGTCATTCCATGCTGAATCCGATCGTCTTTAATCTCGCCGCCCTGGCCTCTCTGGCTCCTGCTGCCTTGTTACCGTTTCGCCGCGGCTGCGAGCGTGACCTGCGCTATTGGAGCCTGCTTGGACTGGCTGTTGCCGGCCCGGTGATCTGGGCGGCAGCGCAAATCAATAGTGCCTGGCAAACCAATCTTTCCACAGATTTATGGGTTGGAATAGCAGCCAGCCTGATCTTGTTTACCGGGCTATCGGTTTTTCATCGCCAAGCCTGGCGGTTGACCCCGCTCCTGGTCCCCTATCTGATGATTCTTGGGCTTTTGGCCTGTTTGTTCGGGCAGGCATCGGGGCAGCCCCTGTCGAATTTGGCTCCGCCCGGCTGGATCGACATGCATATTTTAACCGCAATCGCCACCTTGGCTTTATTGACCGTCACCGCTTCGGCGGCATTGGCCTCTTTTCTGCAAGCCCAGGCGCTCAAAAGCAAACGACCCAATAATCTGACCCGGATGTTGCCGGCGGTCACCGACAGTGAGCGTTTGTTTGAACATCTTTTACTCCTGACAGAATGTGTTCTGGCCTTGGGAATCGGCTCTGGCATGGCTACGCAATATGCGGAAAGCGGTCGATTGCTGGCATTTGATCACAAAACACTTTTTTCCCTTCTGACTGTGCTCATAATTGGATTATTGCTGGTAGGTCGCCGGGTTTGTGGTGTTCGTGGTCAGATTGCAGCCCGGACAGTGTTGGTCGCGTATCTTTTTCTTCTTATTGGTTATTTTGGTGTCAAATTTGTTCGTCAGGTGCTTCTTTCTTAGGCAGGGCTGTTGGCAAAGAAAACGCCCCCAAAACTTTGCAAAAATGCCTGTTTGGCTTTGAAATTACTTGAGTTAAATCGCGCTAACATTAGGCCTTCTCCCGCTTTCGGGTGAGTCCAGACAAAATCTTCTGGCATTCCCCGATCGGGCTGCAGGCTCGCTTTCTGCCTTGCTCTTAGGCGAATGCCCATTTAGTATGCAATCGCTATGGAAAAACGCAGCCTTCAAATTGGGCCAGTAACCCTTGCCAATCCGGTCATTCTTGCCCCCATGTCGGGTGTCACGGATCAACCGTTCCGCCGATTGGTAAAAAAATGGGGCGCTGGTCTGGTCGTATCAGAGATGATTGCCAGCGAGGCAATGGTCCGCGCCAATCGACAGACCCTTAAAATGTCAGATGGGTCGGCAGAAGAATTCCCTATGGCGGTTCAATTGGCCGGTTGCGAACCCTCAGTGATGGCCGATGCCGCCCGTCTGAACGAAGACCGGGGTGCTGCCATTATCGATATCAATATGGGCTGCCCTGTAAAGAAAGTCGTCAAAGGGGATGCCGGATCGGCCTTGATGAAAGATATCAAACTGGCAGGGCGGATCCTGGAAGCGGTGGTTAAGGCGGTTCGTTTGCCGGTGACATTAAAAATGCGTACCGGGTGGGACGAAAGCCATCGCAACGCCCCGGAACTGGCAAAAATTGCCGAAGAGTCCGGCGTCTGCATGGTAACCGTTCATGGACGGACCCGCTGCCAGCTTTACACGGGGCGGGCGGATTGGGATTTCATTGGCGAGGTAAAACGGGCGGTGCGAATTCCGGTGGTTGGGAATGGCGACGTCACTTCAATCGAGGATGCGGCATCCCTGTTGGCGGCTTCCGGTGCCGATGGAGTCATGGTGGGGCGGGGATGTTATGGCCGTCCTTGGTTTCCCGGGCAAATTGCGGCCTTTTTAGCGACCGGGCAAAGTCCAGCCGAGCCCAGTCTTGATGTGCAATTGGCGGTTTTGTTGGAACATTGGGAGTCGATGATCGAACATTACGGACCTGAACATGGCTGTCGCCTGGGCCGCAAACATGTGGCCTGGTACACCAAAGGGCTGCCGGGGTCAGCGGAATTTCGGGCTGCCATCAACGCATCCCTTGATGTGGAAACAGTGCGCGGCATGATTCTCAGTTTTTATGGCCCATTACTGGATAGGATGGCCGCGTGATTAGTCCCTTGAGCTTTCTTCGCCGTCAGGCGGCGCCGGCGGCCATGGATCCGGCTTCGGTGCTCAACTCTTTGGCCACATTTGTTTTGGTGGTCGACGAAGAAGCGATCATTCAGCATGTCAACGCAGCGGCGGAAAGTCTTTTTGAATCAAGTGCCGCCTTGCTCTGCGGGACAGCTCTTAACGAATTGCTTCCGTCCGACTGTCCCTTGTTCAGCCTGATTTCCCAGGCCCGTGACGGCATCACAAGCCTATCGGAATATGGCGTTGCTTTGGATAGCCCGCGGACCGGTAATCGTACCATGGACATCCAAGTCTCACCCTTGGCGGATCGACCGGGATCCGTCGTGATTTCATTGCATGAGCAGTCTATCGCGCTAAAAATCGGGCAACAATTGACCCATCGCAACTCCGCCCGGTCGGTTACGGCCATGGCGGCCATTCTTGCCCATGAAGTGAAAAACCCTCTTTCCGGCATTCGGGGCGCCGCCCAGTTGCTGGAGCAAAGCTGTTCCCTCGAAGATCGGACCCTGACCCGATTGATTTGCGACGAGGCGGATCGAATCGTTGCCCTGGTTGATCGTATGGAGGTTTTTTCCGACAAACGACCGATTGAACGGGTCGCGGTTAATATTCACCGGGTGCTTGAACATGTGCGTCGGGTCGCGCAAGCCGGCTTTGCCCGGCATGTGCGGTTTGTTGAAAATTATGACCCTTCCTTGCCGCAGGTCTTTGGAAACCGGGATCAACTGATCCAAGTTTTTCTCAACATGGTCAAGAATGCCGCCGAGGCAGCACCGCAAGAAGGTGCCGAAATCGTTTTGACCACGGCGTTTCAGCATGGCGTGCGCCTGGCTGTTCCGGGCAGTGACAGCCGGATGCGCCTGCCATTGCTGATCAGCGTGCAGGATAATGGTCAAGGCATCCCCGAGGATCTCCGTGCTCAGCTTTTTGATCCTTTTGTCACCAGCAAGGCTACCGGAACGGGGCTTGGGCTTGCTTTGGTAGCAAAGATTATCGGCGACCATGGTGGCGTTATCGAATTTGACAGCCAGCCGCGGCGAACCGTTTTCAAGGTAATGTTACCCATGGTTGCCAAAGAGGATGCCCTGCCATGACCAGTTCAACCATTTTGGTAGCCGATGACGACCGGGGCATCCGGACCGTTCTCAGTCAAGCCCTTGGCCGGGCCGGCTATGAAGTACGAACCACGGGCAATGCCTCGACATTGTGGCGCTGGGTTTCCGACGGGGACGGTGATCTGGTTATCACCGATGTGGTTATGCCGGACGAGAACGGCCTTGATCTGCTGCCCAAAATTAAAAAAATCCGGCCAGATTTGCGTATCGTTGTAATGAGTGCGCAAAATACCCTGCTGACGGCGGTGAAGGCGGCGCAGCGTGGCGCCTTCGAATATCTTCCTAAACCCTTCGATATCCGTGAACTGGTTAGCCTGGTGCAAAGGGCTTTGGCCACACCGAAAGCGCCGGCCAGCGAAGCCGTGGCCGAAAACGCCGAAGAAGAGCTGCCCTTGATTGGCCGGTCACCGGCGATGCAGGAAATATATCGTACTCTGGCCCGGCTCATGGGAACCGATCTTTCGGTAATGATTACCGGCGAGTCGGGGACCGGCAAGGAACTGGTGGCGCGGGCCCTTCATGATTATGGCAAAAGGCGCAATGGTTCCTTCGTTGCCATCAATATGGCTGCCATTCCCCGGGAACTTATCGAAAGCGAACTGTTTGGCCATGAGAAGGGGGCTTTTACCGGGGCGACGCAGCGGGCCTCCGGTCGCTTTGAACAAGCCGAAGGAGGAACGCTGTTTCTCGATGAGATCGGCGACATGCCACCCGAGGCCCAGACCCGGCTCTTGCGGGTCTTGCAGGAGGGGGAATATACCACGGTGGGTGGGCGTACGCCCATTCGGGCCAATGTCCGCATCATCGCTGCCACCCATCGCGATCTGACCCAATTGATTCGGCAAGGGCTCTTCCGCGAAGATCTCTTTTACCGCTTAAATGTGGTCCCAATCCGCTTGCCACCTCTGCGCGAGCGCACCGATGATATTGCAGAATTGGTACGCCATTTCCTGGTTCTCGCGGCCGCCGAAGGGCTGCCGACCAAGACGATCGATTCCTTGGCCATGGAACGGCTAAGGCGCCATCGCTGGCCTGGCAATGTCCGCGAATTGGAAAACATGGTCCGCCGTTTGGCTGCGCTGTATTCGCAGGAAGTTATTGATATCGAAGTGGTGGAAGCCGAGCTATCGGGAGGAATGCCCAGTGTTGAATCCCTTGG
>DUZC01000109.1 GCA_013349735.1 Rhodospirillaceae bacterium | reverse complement strand
CTCGGCCAGAACCTTCGTGATTGCTGCTGTCAGCGAGGTCTTGCCATGGTCAACGTGACCAATCGTCCCCACATTGCAATGCGGCTTCGTCCGCTCAAATTTTGCCTTCGCCATAACCTTCTTCTCCGTCTAGCAATCGAACGAAATCAGCCGGCCAATTTGGCGCGGATTTCCTCGGACACATTCGCCGGCACTTCGGAATAGTGATCGAAATGCATGCTGTATTGGGCTCGTCCCTGGCTCATCGAACGCAGGGTATTCACATAACCAAACATATTGGCCAACGGCACCATGGCCGTCACCACCCGGGCATTACCACGGCTATCCATGCCGTTGACCTGCCCCCGGCGACTGTTCAGATCGCCGATGACGTCACCCATATAATCTTCGGGTGTCACCACCTCGACCCGCATCATCGGTTCCAGCAATTTCGGGCCCGCCTTGGCGATACCCTCGCGGAAAGCCGCACGGGCCGCAATTTCAAAGGCCAGGACGCTGGAGTCCACATCATGATAGGCGCCGTCATACAAGGTGGCCTTGAAGTCCACCATCGGGAACCCGGCCAACACGCCGGTTTCCATTGCGCTTTTCAGCCCCTTATCCACGCCGGGAACATATTCCTTCGGAACCGCCCCGCCGATCACGGCATTGGTGAACTGATAGCCGGCGCCGGCTTCATTCGGTTCAAACCGAATCTTGACCCGGGCAAACTGACCGGAACCACCGGTCTGCTTCTTATGCGTGTAATCCATTTCATAGGTCTTGCTGATGGTCTCGCGATACGCAACCTGCGGCGCGCCAACATTGGCCTCGACCTTGAACTCACGCTTCATGCGGTCGACGATGATTTCCAGGTGAAGTTCACCCATGCCCTTAATCACCGTCTGCCCAGATTCCGGATCGCTGGAAACCCGGAAAGACGGGTCTTCAGCCGCCAGGCGCGCCAGAGCCATGCCCATCTTTTCCTGATCGGCCTTGGTCTTAGGTTCAACCGCGACTTCAATAACCGGATCCGGAAATTCCATCCGCTCAAGGATCACCAGATCATCAACGGAACACAGTGTGTCACCGGTGGTGGTATCCTTAAGGCCGGCAAAGGCGACAATGTCACCAGCCCGGGCTTCTTTAATTTCTTCACGCGAATTGGCATGCATCAACAACATGCGACCAACCCGCTCCCGCTTATCCTTCACGGTGTTCATCACATAACTGCCGGACTCAACCACCCCGGCATAAATGCGGACGAAGGTCAGAGACCCAACGAAGGGATCGTTCATGATCTTGAAGGCAAGACCAGCAAAGGGAGACTCGTCCGTCGCGGCCTTTTCGATTTCCGCGTCACTGCCGGCTTTGATGCCCTTAATGGCCGGAATATCAACGGGTGCCGGCAGAAAATCAACCACCGCGTCCAACAATGGCTGAACGCCCTTATTCTTAAAAGCCGAACCGCAAAGAACCGGAACGAAGGTCATCGCAATGGTGCCTTTGCGAATGCACTTCTTTAAGGTCTCAACATCCGGCTCATTGCCTTCGAGATAGGCTTCCATAGCCTGATCATCCATCTCGACGGCCATCTCAATCAGCTGTTGTCTGTATTCAGCCGCTTTTTCCACCAGATCAGCGGGTATTGGCTGGTCTTCAAACTCGGCCCCAAGAGACTCATCTTTCCAGATCACCGCGACATTGCGCAGCAGATCCACCAAGCCGGCATATTCTGATTCGACCCCGATGGGCAAATGCATGACCATGGGACGCGCGCCCAAACGGTCCTTAATCATATCGACGCAACGGTAAAAATCGGCGCCAATACGATCCATCTTGTTAACGAAGCAAATGCGCGGCACGCCGTATTTATCGGCCTGGCGCCAAACGGTCTCGGATTGCGGTTCAACACCGGCCACCGAGTCAAATACGGTCACAGCACCGTCCAACACGCGAAGGCTGCGCTCCACCTCGATGGTGAAGTCCACATGGCCAGGCGTGTCGATGATATTGACGCGATGGTCCTTCCAGAAGGCCGTGGTCGCCGCCGACGTAATCGTGATGCCTCGCTCTTGTTCCTGCTCCATCCAGTCCATCGTGGCGGTGCCTTCATGCACTTCGCCAATCTTATAGGACTTTCCGGTGTAGTAGAGGATGCGCTCGGTCGTCGTCGTCTTACCGGCATCAATGTGAGCCATGATGCCGATATTGCGATAGCAATCGAGAGGAGTCTGACGTGCCATTGTCTAAAAAGCCTGAATCTTGAGTGCTGTTACCAGCGATAATGCGAGAAGGCCTTGTTGGCCTCAGCCATGCGGTGCGTGTCTTCCCGCTTCTTGACGGCAGCGCCACGGTTCGATGATGCATCCAGCAATTCGCCGGACAAGCGATCAATCATCGTGGTTTCGCCGCGCTTGCGGGCATTGTCGATGAGCCAACGTATAGCCAGGGCCTGCCGACGCTCGGTACGAACTTCCACTGGAACCTGATAGGTGGCACCACCGACGCGCCGCGAGCGAACTTCTAGGGCTGGCTTAACATTGTCGAGCGCATTGTGAAAAAGGGTCAGCGCTTCCTGGCCGGTCTTCTTCTCCAACTTGTCGAGAGCCCCGTAGACGATTGCTTCAGCCACTGACTTTTTACCGTCGAGCATCAGACAATTCATAAATTTGGTTACCACCACATCGCCATATTTGGCGTCGGGCAGAACTTCGCGCTTCAGTGCAGCATGGCGACGTGACATGGTCGTCTATCCTTACTTCGGTCGCTTCGCGCCGTATTTCGAACGGCGTTGACGACGGTCTTTCACGCCTTGGGTATCCAGCGTGCCACGGATAATATGATAGCGGACACCGGGAAGATCCTTGACGCGACCGCCACGGATCATCACAACCGAATGTTCCTGCAAATTGTGCCCTTCACCAGGGATGTAGCTGGTAACTTCGAAGCCATTGGTCAAACGCACGCGCGCAACTTTGCGCAGCGCCGAGTTTGGCTTTTTCGGCGTCGTCGTGTAGACGCGGGTACAGACACCGCGCTTTTGCGGGCAGGCCTCCAAAGCCGGAACTTTGTTACGCGCCACGAGTGGTTCGCGCGGCTTGCGGATCAACTGGTTAATCGTCGGCATCCAACAGTCCCTTTGCCAATTTCAGGCATAACGAAAAAAAACACCCTTCGGAGCCAATGGCGTCCGGGGCTTGTACCGGGCTTTTATCCGCCGACCCGTACGGCGTTGATTCGTTCATTCGGTAGCCCGAAGAAGCAGCGTCTAGGCTGGACACCTACCACCAGCTCCCCGAGAGGGCCGGATAATAGGGAGGGGGAAATGACCCGTCAAGCGAATCTATAGGTCACTGTGAAACAGCAAGAAAAATTCGCGGGGAATCCATTTCATAATATTTTATTTTACTGAGCATGCTTTTGCAGAAATATAATTACAATCTGCGAGGGCTTCGCCCCTGATTTTATTATAATATTCAGCGATGTTAAAGATCACCCGGCGCTTGCAGGACAAGCGCCGGGTGATTAAGGCATTCAGAAAAGGGCAGAGACACCCTTTTCCTTCGGGATCAGGTCAGAGAAGGCGGCGGTTCGTTATGGGAAAGCGCCGGGATCGAGCCAGCCTCTCCTTCGGGCGCCTGTAATTCCCGGTCCCGTTTAGCGGCAATTTCGCGCAAACGGTTCATCACCGCGCCTGTTCCCGCCGGAATAAGACGACCGACAATAACATTTTCCTTAAGCCCCATCAGATTATCCACCTTGCCCGAGACCGCAGCCTCGGTGAGCACACGGGTGGTTTCCTGGAAGGACGCCGCCGAGATAAAGGAATGGGTTTGCAACGATGCTTTGGTAATGCCCTGTAGAACCGGTGTCCCACCCGCCGGCCGGCCGTTTTCACGGATCGCCTTCAGGTTTTCGGCGTCGAAGTCGTGGCGATCAATCTGTTCGCCCACCAGGAATGTGGTGTCGCCGGGGTCACTGATTTCGACTTTCTGCAGCATCTGACGAACGATCACTTCGATATGCTTATCGTTAATCTTAACGCCCTGCAGACGATAAACTTCCTGGATCTCGTTGATCAGATAATTGGCCAAAGCCTCGACACCCAGGACCTTAAGGATATCGTGCGGAACAGGATTGCCATCCATCAATGGATCGCCCTTGCGGACATAGTCGCCTTCCTGAACCGAAATATGCTTGCCCTTGGGAATCAGATATTCAATGGGATCGGCATCTTCCGGAACCACCAGAACCCGGCGCTTGGACTTGTAGTCCTTTCCGAACTCTACACGACCATCGATATCGGCGATAATCGCATGGTCCTTCGGACGCCGGGCTTCGAAGAGTTCGGCCACCCGAGGCAGACCGCCGGTGATATCACGGGTCTTTGAAGATTCGCGCGGAATACGGGCCAGAACGTCACCCGCATGCACGCGCTGTCCATTCTCGACCGACAGGATCGCATCGACCGACATGAAATAGCGGGCCTCCAGGCCATTGCCCAACTGGACCACCTCTCCCTGTTCATCCCGCAGGGTAATGCGCGGACGAAGATCGGAGCCACGGGGCTGCTGTTTCCAGTCTACCACCACCTTGCTGGCGATACCGGTCTGCTCGTCCAAGACCTCACGCATCGACAGGCCTTCCACCAGATCAACATAGTGGGCAATGCCTTCGCGTTCGGTCAGGATCGGCAAGGTATAGGGATCCCATTCGGCGAGCTTGCTGCCCTTGGTCACCTGGGCTCCTTCGTCGGACAGCATTTTGGCGCCGTAAGGAATGCGGTGGCGCGCCTTTTCACGGCCATTGGCATCCGTCAGAACCAGTTCACAATTGCGCGACATCACCACCAGCTGACCGGCGGAATTAGTCACCACATTGCGGTTGACCACCTGAACCTTGGCTTCGAAAGCTGATTCCACGCTGGATTGTTCGGCGCCACGCTGCGCCGCCCCACCAATATGGAAGGTCCGCATGGTCAACTGGGTTCCCGGCTCACCGATCGATTGGGCGGCGATGACGCCCACCGCTTCGCCGACATTGACCCTTGTCCCGCGGGCCAGATCACGGCCATAGCAAGCGGCACAGGTCCCCGTTTCGGCTTCGCAGGTCAGGACCGACCGGATACCGACGATCTCGATACCCGCCGCTTCGATAGACTCGACCAGGCTTTCATCAATGAGATCACCGGCCCTGGCAATGACCTCGCCGGTTGAGGGATTGACCACTTCGCGCGAAGCGGTCCGGCCGAGAATCCGCTCGCCCAAGCTGGCAATAACTTCGCCCCCTTCGACCACCGGAGAAACGGTCAAACCGCGGGTCGTCCCGCAATCTTCCTCGACAATAATGGCGTCCTGGGCGACGTCCACCAGACGGCGGGTAAGATAGCCGGAATTGGCGGTTTTCAACGCCGTATCGGCCAGGCCCTTGCGAGCGCCGTGGGTAGAGTTGAAATACTCCAACACGGTCAGGCCTTCTTTGAAGTTGGAAATGATCGGGGTCTCGATGATTTCACCAGAGGGCTTGGCCATCAGGCCCCGCATCCCGGCCAGCTGCTTCATCTGCGCCGCAGAGCCACGGGCCCCGGAATGGGCCATCATATAGACCGAGTTGATCGGCTTGCCCGGTTCGAGCTTGCTGATCTCCTTCATCATGGCTTCAGCAACATCATCGGTGCATTTCGACCAGGCATCGACCACCTTGTTATATTTTTCACCCTGGGTGATCAAACCGTCCTGATACTGCTGTTCATATTCTTTGACCCTTTGTTCGGTCTCGGAGACCATCACCACCTTCGAGGCAGGGATCACCAGATCATCTTTGCCGAACGAAATGCCGGCGCGGCAGGCATGAGCGTAACCCAGCCCCATAATGCGGTCGGCGAAAATCACCGTCTCCTTCTGCCCGCAATGGCGGTAGACGATATCGATGACGTTCTGGATGTCCTTTTTGGTCAACAGGCGATTGATCAGCGAGAACGGCACCTTGGGATGACGCGGCAGCACCACAGAAAGCAACATTCTGCCAGGCGTGGTGGCCACCCTCAGCGTAACCGGCTTGCCTTCTTCGTCGACAGTCTTGTAACGGCAACTGACTTTTGCGTGCAGACTGACCGCCTTAGCATCAAGGGCCTGCTGGATTTCCTGGACATTCGCGAAAACCATACCCTCGCCCGGCTCATCGGGCCGTTCCATCGTGATGTAATAAAGTCCCAACACGATATCCTGACTGGGCACAATGATCGGCTTGCCATTGGCCGGAGACAGAATGTTGTTGGTGGACATCATCAGGACGCGCGCTTCCAGCTGCGCCTCGAGAGAGAGCGGCACATGGACGGCCATCTGATCGCCGTCAAAATCCGCATTGAAAGCGGTGCAGACCAGCGGATGAAGTTGAATGGCCTTGCCTTCGATCAAGACCGGCTCGAAAGCCTGAATGCCAAGACGATGCA
>DUZC01000282.1 GCA_013349735.1 Rhodospirillaceae bacterium | reverse complement strand
CTGGCGGGAACGAAGTTTGAAGGCATCGGCAAACTGTTTACTGGACCAACCGCGATTGCTTATTCGCTGGATCCGGTGGCGGCTGCCAAAGTTGTCGTCGACTTCGCCAAGGGCAACGAGAAGCTCGTCATCCTGGGTGCGTCGCTTGGCAGTAACGTGTTGGATGTGGACGGCGTCAAAGCGCTTGCCACTCTGCCGTCGCTGGACGAGCTGCGCGGCAGGTTGCTGGGCATGCTACAGACCCCCGCCACTCGCATCGCCGGCGTGCTGCAAGCTCCGGGCGGACAAATCGCCCGTTTGTTGAGCGCCAAAGCGAAAAAGGACGAGGCCGCATAGAGCCTACTAACAAATCCCGGAAACAAGCCTTATCTGGAGTATAGTACGATGGCAAATTTAGCCAAATTGGTTGACGACCTGTCCGCATTGACCGTCCTCGAGGCGGCCGAGCTGAGCAAGTTGTTGGAAGAAAAGTGGGGCGTTTCGGCTGCCGCGCCGGTGGCTGTCGCCGCCGCTCCGGCCGCTGCCGCTGCTGCACCGGTCGAGGAAAAGACCGAGTTCGACGTTATCCTGGTTGAAGCCGGTGATAAGAAGATCAACGTGATCAAGGAAGTGCGGGCGATCACTGGCCTGGGCCTCAAAGAGGCGAAGGATCTGGTTGAAGGCGCGCCGAAGCCGGTTAAAGAAGCCGTCAACAAGGACGAATCCGAGAAGCTTAAGAAGATTCTCGAGGAAGCCGGTGCGAAGGTTGAAATTAAATAAGGACGCTGAATTTCAGCGTTTGGTCAAGGTCGAGGGAAGGCGGTTTCGTGAGCCGCCGGCCTTCGGCCTTGTGCCGTTTCCGCAAGACCGCGGTATGACGGCACAAAATTTATTGCGTTTAGTTGCGAAACCGATGATGGCAGGCAGGGGTGTTGGCGGGTTGCCAACGGTATTTTTTCCCTTCCCACCATCTGATATCTGACCAGGAGCGGCAATGGCAAAATCCTATACGGGACGGAAGCGCGTTCGTAAGAACTTTGGGCGCATCCCTTCGGTGGCCCCTATGCCTAATCTGATCGAGGTGCAAAAAAGCTCCTACGATCACTTTCTGCAAATGGAGACGGCCCCGGAAGCCCGTGCCAATGTCGGATTGCAGGAGGTCTTTAAGTCGGTTTTTCCGATTAAAGACTTTTCCGAGCGTGGCACCCTTGAGTTCGTTAAATACGAATTGGAGCAGCCCAAATATGACGTCGAGGAATGCCAACAGCGGGGCATGACCTTTGCCGCGCCGTTAAAGGTCACCTTGCGACTGGTCGTTTGGGATGTGGATGAGGATACCGGCGCCCGGTCGATTCGCGACATTAAGGAACAAGACGTCTATATGGGCGACATGCCCTTGATGACCGCTAATGGCACCTTTGTTATCAATGGCACCGAGCGCGTCATCGTTTCGCAGATGCATCGCAGCCCAGGCGTGTTCTTCGATCACGACAAGGGCAAGACCCATTCCTCGGGGAAATATCTGTTCGCCGCGCGGGTTATCCCCTATCGGGGCTCCTGGCTGGACTTCGAATTTGATGCCAAGGACCTGGTTTATGTCCGCATCGACCGGCGGCGTAAATTGCCGGTGACCACGCTGCTTTATGCGCTGGATTCGGCCAAGACGGCGGAGTTGCGCCAGCAGTCCGGTGACAAGCCACTCGATCACAGCCTGGTCCGTGGCATGTCGGCTGAGGAAATTCTTGGCTATTTCTATGGCACGACAATTTACAGCCATGGTCCGAAAGGTTGGAAAACCCCCTTCGACGGCGAGCGTTTGAAGGGTATCAAGCTCACCGCCGATCTGGTGGATGCCGATACCGGTAAGGTTGTGGCTGAGCTTGGGACCAAGATGACGCCGCGCACCGCCAAGAAGCTGAAGGATGGCGGGTTAAAAGACATTGTGGTGCTGCCGGAAGATCTGGTTGGTTCCTATATCTCTGTGGACATCGTCAATGAAGAAACCGGAGAAATCTTTTGCGAGGCCGGTGACGAGGTAACCTTGCCGCTGCTGGCGGAACTGGAAAAAGCTGGCATCAATGAATTACCGACTCTTTCCATCGACCATATCAATATCGGTCCTTATATGCGGAATACGCTCGCGGTGGATAAGAACACCTGCCGCGAAGAGGCGCTGATTGATATTTATCGCGTCATGCGTCCGGGCGAGCCGCCAACCCTGGAAACTGCGGAAGCCCTTTTCAACGGCCTGTTCTTTGACAGCGAACGCTATGATCTGTCGGCGGTGGGTCGGGTCAAGATGAACTCGCGTCTGAATACGCCGACCGTGCCCGATACCATTCGGACCCTGCGCAAGGAAGACGTCCTGGGCGTCATCAAAGTTTTGACTGACCTGAAGGATGGTCGGGGTGAAATCGACGATATCGATCATCTCGGCAACCGGCGTGTCAGGTCGGTTGGCGAATTGATGGAAAACCAATATCGCCTGGGCCTGTTGCGCATGGAGCGGGCAATCCGCGAGCGTATGTCCTCGGTGGATATTGACTCGGTCATGCCGCATGACTTGATCAATGCCAAGCCGGCGGCTGCGGCGGTTCGTGAGTTTTTCGGCAGTTCCCAATTGTCCCAGTTCATGGACCAGACCAATCCCTTGTCGGAAATTACCCATAAGCGGCGCCTGTCTGCTCTTGGGCCGGGCGGCTTGACTCGCGAACGGGCCGGGTTTGAGGTGCGCGACGTGCATCCGACTCATTATGGCCGCATTTGCCCGATCGAAACCCCGGAAGGGCCGAATATTGGTCTGATCAACTCGCTGGCGACTTATGCCCGGGTTAATCAATATGGCTTTATCGAAAGCCCCTATCGGCGGGTGTTGGATGGCAGTGTGACCGATGAGGTGCTTTATCTGTCGGCCATGGAAGAGGGCCGCTATGCCATTGCGCAGGCCAACTCGCCCTTGGACGAAGCGGGACGTTTTAAGGAAGATCTGGTGAGCTGCCGTCGTGGGGGCGACTTCCTTTTGGTTCCCCCTGCGGAAATCAATTTCATCGACGTGTCACCGAAGCAGTTGGTTTCGGTCGCGGCAGCGTTGATTCCCTTTTTGGAAAATGACGATGCCAATCGCGCCCTCATGGGGTCGAACATGCAGCGTCAGGCGGTGCCCTTGATCCGTGCGGAAGCGCCCTTGGTGGGAACGGGCATGGAAGACGCCGTGGCCCGCGACTCCGGGGCGGCTATCGCCGCCCGACGGACCGGTGTGGTGGACCAGGTCGATGCGACCCGCATCGTCATTCGGGCTACTGAAGAAACATCGGCATCGGCTTCCGGTGTCGACATCTATAATCTGTTGAAATTCCAAAGATCAAACCAGAACACCTGCATCACCCAGCGTCCGCTGGTAAAAGTGGGTGATACCGTCGAAAAGGGCGATATCATTGCCGATGGTCCCAGCACCCAATTGGGTGAGCTTGCGCTTGGTCGCAATGTGCTGGTGGCCTTCATGCCTTGGAATGGCTACAACTTCGAGGATTCGATCCTGATCTCGGAACGCATCGTTCGCGATGACGTTTTCACTTCGATCCATATCGAAGAGTTCGAGGTGATGGCCCGCGATACCAAACTGGGTCAGGAAGAAATCACCCGGGATATTCCCAATGTTGGCGAAGAAGCCCTGAAAAACCTCGACGAAGCGGGTATCGTTTATATCGGTGCCGAAGTAAAGCCAGGGGATATTCTGGTGGGCAAGGTGACGCCGAAAGGCGAATCCCCGATGACCCCGGAAGAGAAGCTGTTGCGAGCGATCTTCGGTGAAAAGGCTTCGGATGTCCGCGACACCTCGCTGCGTCTGCCCCCCGGCGTATCCGGAACCATTGTTGAGGTGCGGGTATTTTCGCGGCGTGGCGTTGAAAAAGATGAGCGCGCGCTGGCGATCGAGCGTTCAGAAATTGAGCGTCTGGCCAAGGACCGTGACGATGAACGGGCCATTCTTGAACGATCTTTCTATGGGCGTCTGAAAAACCTGTTGGCCGGGCATGCGGTGGTGACAGGCCCGAAGGGCATGAAAGCCGGAACGGTCCTGTCTGAAGAGACTTTGGCCGGCATGCATCAAAGCCAATGGCGTTCGATTGCCGTTGATAATGATCAGATCATGGCCGACATCGAGGCCCTGAAACATTCGGTTGATCTGGGTGTCGACCGGTTGCAAAAGCGGTTTGAAGACAAAGTTGAAAAACTGCAGCGCGGTGATGAATTGCCGCCTGGCGTGATGAAAATGGTAAAAGTATTCGTCGCGGTGAAGCGCAAGCTGCAGCCGGGCGATAAAATGGCCGGACGTCATGGCAACAAGGGTGTCATCTCGCGGATCATGCCGGTCGAAGATATGCCTTATCTCGAGGATGGTACCGCGGTGGATTTGGTGCTGAATCCGCTGGGTGTGCCGTCGCGTATGAATGTCGGACAGATTCTTGAGACACATCTGGGCTGGGCGTCGGCCAATCTCGGTCGACAAATTGCCGAGTTGGTGGACGGTATTCAACGCCAGACCAAGTCTACGAAAGATTTGCGAGAGCGTTTGTTCGATGTTTACGGGGAACGCAATTATACCAAGGACATTGCGGATCTGTCAGATCCGGAATTGCTGGAACTGGGTGAAAATCTTCGCTCCGGCGTTCCGATGGCCTCGCCGGTTTTTGACGGTGCGCGTGAAAGCGATATCGTTGAAATGTTGCGCAAAGCCGGTTTGTCTGATTCCGGACAGGTGTATTTGGTGGATGGACGGACCGGAGAAACCTTCGATCGCAAGGTCACCGTCGGCTACATCTATATGCTGAAGCTGCATCATTTGGTTGACGACAAAATCCATGCCCGCTCGATTGGCCCCTATTCGTTGGTAACGCAACAGCCCCTGGGCGGTAAGGCACAGTTCGGCGGACAGCGGTTCGGCGAAATGGAGGTTTGGGCGTTGGAAGCCTATGGTGCGGCCTACACTCTGCAAGAGATGTTGACCGTCAAGTCAGACGACGTCTCCGGCCGTACCAAAGTTTACGAGGCAATCGTTCGTGGCGACGATACCTTTGAAGCCGGTATTCCGGAATCGTTCAACGTGCTCGTTAAGGAATTGCGTTCACTGGGGCTCAATGTCGAATTGAACCTGCGCAGTTTCTGAACCACCCATCAGACATCAGGAGCAAGGATGTTGGAGTTAAGGAATGAAGCAAGATAAGCGCCAGGGCCCGGGCCCTTTGACGGTTATCGTCATTCCTGAATTTCCGTCTTTGCTTCCTGCTACGGAGTCAAGGTCATGAACGAACTGATGAAGATCTTTGGTCAGGCAAGCGGTACGCAGAGCTTCGATCAGATCCAAATCTCCATCGCCAGCCCCGAGCGCATTCGCTCCTGGTCTTTTGGTGAGATTAAAAAGCCGGAGACCATCAACTACCGGACCTTTAAGCCGGAGCGGGATGGGCTGTTCTGCGCGCGCATTTTTGGTCCGATCAAGGACTATGAATGCTTATGCGGCAAATATAAGCGGATGAAATATCGCGGCATCATCTGCGAAAAATGCGGTGTTGAAGTGACCTTGGCCAAAGTCCGCCGTGAGCGGATGGGCCATATCGAACTGGCCTCGCCGGTGGCGCATATCTGGTTCCTGAAGTCCTTGCCGAGCCGGATTGGCCTGCTTATTGACATGACTTTGAAGGATCTGGAACGGATCCTTTATTTCGAAAATTATGTGGTGACGGAACCGGGTCTGACCCCGCTGAAGCTGCATGAGCTTTTGAGCGAAGAACAGTTCCAGCGTTGTGTCGAAGAATATGGCGAAGATAGCTTCAGTGCCGGGATTGGTGCGGAAGCCATTCGCATTATGCTGGAAGCGATCGAGCTTAATACCGAGAAAGATCGCCTGAAGATCGAATTGCGGGAAACCACCTCCGAGGCCAAGCGCAAAAAACTGGTGAAGCGGCTTAAGCTGGTCGAGGCTTTCATCGAGTCCAATTCCCGGCCGGAATGGATGATTCTGGAAGTGATCCCGGTGATTCCGCCGGAATTGCGTCCCTTGGTGCCCTTGGATGGCGGTCGGTTCGCAACCTCAGATCTGAATGATCTTTATCGCCGGGTGATCAACCGCAACAATCGCTTGAAGCGGTTGATTGAATTGCGGGCTCCCGAGATCATCGTGCGCAACGAAAAGCGCATGTTGCAAGAAGCGGTCGACGCCTTGTTTGACAATGGCCGCCGTGGACGGGCGATTACCGGTGCCAACAAGCGTCCGCTGAAATCACTTTCAGATATGCTGAAGGGCAAACAGGGTCGGTTCCGCCAGAACCTGCTGGGTAAACGCGTTGATTATTCGGGCCGTTCGGTGATTGTCGTCGGGCCAGAGTTGAAATTACATCAATGCGGCCTGCCCAAGAAAATGGCGTTGGAATTATTCAAGCCGTTTGTCTATTCGAAGTTGGAACTGTACGGCATGGCCACCACCATCAAGGCGGCCAAGCG
>DUZC01000106.1 GCA_013349735.1 Rhodospirillaceae bacterium | reverse complement strand
CTTGAGCCCATTATTCCGGCACACCATATCGGTCCTGTGCCGAATTTTCAATCGGGGCGCATCTTACCGTCAAGCAATTGAACCCGCCAAATCATAGGCGTCAGAAAATCATTGTCACGCCTTCACCGTTTCGATCACTAAAACAACATTGGCCGGCACAGAATTCGGCAAAGGAACGGGCAAGAGCCGGCGCGTTAAAAGAGTGACTTGACCATTATAAACAAAACTAAGGCCCGTGGCCGACCGACCGGCTGTCAGATTTTCAAGACAAACCGCGATAAGGTGCATATTCACCGCCGGCGCTTCAACATAGGTCCAGACCCGATGCCCATCAGCCCTGGCATGGAGCCCGGAAGAAATTCCATAGCTGGCAGGCAGAACCAATTCTGCGACAGGAATATCTGTAGACCCCGAATCGCAAGGGCCCCGCAGGCACCAATCCACGACGGCTTTTTGCATGACCAATATCGAAGCAGCCGTTGCCTCAGCAAGGCCGGCATCCTGATCGGTGCTGATGGGCAAAGTCACCATAATATTGAAAAATAAAGCACAAGACAAAAATGCGGATAAATACCATAATATTGACAATTTTTTAAAGACCAGAAGTTAGCTGTTGTTGCAGTCCGATGATACTAAGCTGCATAATTGCAATAGAAAAAGCCAAAAACACCATTGACAACGCCCTTATTATACCAGCCGATCTATTCAAATGCTCTATTTTTAGGGCCAGCCATTCTTTAACGATCCCATCCAAACTTTCCTCTAAACCACCGATCGAAGCATGGATGGCAAGGTCTTCAATAAGCTGATCGTCCGGAAACCCATGGCCGGCCAAGCGCAACGCCGTTCCAAGGTCATGGCCGGACGACAAATAATAAAGAACGGCATCCAGACGCTCTGCCAACCAGGGACCGGCCGACACTCTTAGACGGCGTATGGCCTCAATTATCGGCAAACCGGACCGCAGCAGGGCCGAAAGAGACATCAGAAAACTGACAGCCCGCAAAAAGCGATAGAGCGACCAAGGGATATAATGATCCAGCAGGCCACGTAAACGACCGGTCCATTTCGGTAATGTCCACCAAAAGAGAGCCAGTCCCAGGATCGCGCCGATCGCCATTGGCAATAGGCTCCAATGGGCCAGTTCGGCCAAAACCGCCATTCCTGCCGAAATCCCCGTCCATTCGGCCATCGGTTTGATCTGAGCAAAAGCGGGAAGCGCCTGTTCACTGAACACCCAAAGGATTCCCATAAACAGGACCAAGAGAAAAAGGGGGTAAGTCAGGGCGTTCATCACGGCGGCGGCGACCTGACGCGAAACATCTATCAGACGCGCGGCGTCGTCCAGGGCTTCCGCAAGATTTGCGGCACCGGCTTCGATGATGATCCATTCGCTGAACGGAACCCAATGGGCCAGGGACCGGCCACAGCCCTGACCGTCATAAACCCTTTGCCGCCAGTCCTTGAGAACCGCCGCCAGCACCGAATTTCGACGACCGGTATTGGACGCATATTGCCAAACCGCATCAAGGGCCAGAGGCAAAGGCATCCCGGTTCGAATAAGCCCCCCAACTTTGCGATAAAGCTGGAAGCGTAGCCGTGAATTAAACAAGAGCCTATTTGGCTCTGAATATAATATTTTATAATTCAGAATATTCATTTTTTTACTTTTTTATTATAAAAAGTCACTATTAGATAAATATTTTATTATCTATTTGCAATGGATCAATATGGCCATCACCTATTTTGAGAATTGCATTATCAAGCATCGATAATCCGCCAAGCCTTTCTTTCCAATGTTTCTCAGCTGCCTGCCGCTCGCCGGTACAGAGCAGCGACAACAATTTCTGATCGGGCAGGATCAGTTCGGCCACAACGGTCCTGCCGACAAAGCCCTGGCGGCAAGCAGCGCCGCAACCCGGCCCTGGCAGAAACACGGGCCGACCCTGCAAAAAGCCTGTTAGACGCCGGGCAAGATCCCTTGACAATCCGGCGCGACAAGGGTCAACCGCGCGACGGCATCGCGGGCAAAGTCGTTTCAGCAGACGCTGCATCAGCACCGCCCGCACCAAGCTGGGATCGCGCAGTTTATAGCTATCGACGCCAATATCCCGGAAGCGTGGAACGACCCCAAGGGCATCATTTGCATGGAGTGTCGTCAGCACCTGATGACCGGTCATCGCGGCCTTGAACGCATGATGGGCCGTAGCCCTTGTCCGGACTTCACCGATCATGATCCGGTCGGGATCGCTGCGGAGCGCGGCCGCAACCGCATCGGCATAGGCGACATCCCGGTCCTCATCACTCCGAAGATTAGAAACCGGCAATTGGATCACCCCGGGAAGCTTGTATTCCGGCGGGTCTTCAACTGAAAGCACACATTCGCCAGGGTTTCTGCCAACGATCAGCCGCATCAATCGCTCGAGGGTGGTTGATTTGCCGGATCCTGTCGGTCCGGAAATTACCACCATGCCGGTCTGCTGGTCGGCCAGTTCGCTGAGCAGGGCGACCTGCGCCTCGGAAAAACCAAGATCGCCGAGCGAGTCGCCAATGGTTTGCGCGGTGTAGAGAAGTCGCATAACCATATGCCGACCGCTATAGCCGACTGGATTGAACTGCAGACGCACCGCCTGCAGACCCTCCGGTAAACCACCGACGATTCGGCCGGCCTGGAAACCGAAGGGGTCGTAGCTACTGTCGGCCGTTCCGCTTTCTGCCGCCATGGCATAAGCGGTCATGCAGATCTGGCGCCCATGTTCAGGCCGCCATTTGAGTTCGCCACCCGATGCCCCGCAGGACGACATCGGCATCAAAGCGCCATTGATCCGCATTTGTACCGTGACCATGTCTTGCTCAACCAATAAATGAATATCGCTCGCGCCCTCCTGTCTGGCGCGAAACAGCAGATCAAAAACCTCGCGTTGCATGCTCGTGTCATCGCGGCTGATGCGAGGCCCTCCGCTCTCCCCCGCGTCATTGTCGGCATAGAGGCTGCGCAGGGACCCCAAATCGACATATTCCGGCGCCTTAAGCTGAACACCCAACCGCCCGGCCAAGGCGACCAAGGAAATGACATCCACATCCTCACCGTTGGGCCGAGAAATGAGACAGCGTCCATCTGCGAAAATCGCCACTTTGTCGCGCAATATTGGACTGGCGCGCAGCGGGCCGCCTTCACGGGTCAGCAGTTGGTCAATGAGATTGGTAATTTGCATGGAAGATCACCAGCCTGGGCCCGTTCGCAGGCGGGCGGGCGGCTGTTCGCCAAACCGAACCAGAACGGCCTCTGCCGAAATTGAGTCCACCACCAGATGGTCGCCCAGCTTTGATCCCACAAAAACCGTCACAGTCTCGCCATTGGAGGACAAAAGGGTTGCGCTGAGGCTTTGCCCCAAGCGGTGGATGCGCTGCACGGAATAGGCCGGCATCGCCGGCTTATGATCCTTGATGGCATTAGCGGGAAGATCCAAAACCAGAGGGGGGGACAGCATCGGATCTCCTGACGTTTTCGCCTCACGCAGGCGCTTTTCCAACTCGGCTTTCTTAATATCCAGTTCGAGGATTGCCAAATCGGTCTGACGTTGTGTGAGTTCCCGCAACAATCCCGGCGCAGGCATGCCGCGAAGGCCATCCGGATCGGCGCCACAGGCGCCCCGCCCGCACAGCCCGAAAGAAATCCCTACCAAGATCCCTATTTGCTTGCCCAACTTACTGGACATAGACCCTTCCTTTCACAGTCCACTTCGCCTCGCGCCAAATCACGCCCTCTACGACAAAGGCTGGAATCGGCTCCAAAACCGCGGCCAAGGTCGCTGGCGGCAAAGCCGTCCCCAGCGAAACCGCCATCGAGCGGTAGGGTGGAGAACTCGGCGCACCCTGACTGACCGGCGGCGGGCTTTCCGATTTTGGTTCGGCAATCTCCGTGTTGAACAGATAGCTTTGGCCCGCCGACCAGAGGCGACGGCGAATCGGCATGACAGCCCATGGCTGTTCTTGTGACGCTCTTGGCAAAAGAGGTTCGACCAATTTTGCGGTCATCGTGACCTGATCGGGCGATATCACCGTAAACTCTTCGGGGAGCCACTGCAGAACACCAAATCGACGCTGATAAACAACGGCGATTCCTCGCATCGTGCAATCAATGCGCTCAATATCAAAGCCGGGCAAAAGGCCGACGGCCTCAACCGCGGCCTGACAAGCGCCAATAAGAGTCGCGCTTCCGGGCTGGCTTTGCCAGGGGGGTGGGGCCGGCGCCGGAAGAACCGCCACCTCCGGTACCTTCGGCGCAACCTGCGCGGAGAAAGGCTTAAGCGCCATCCACCAGGCCAGCCCAGCCAAGATAAGGGGCGCCGCCAACCAAGGTCCCCGGAGCAAGCGGCCGGACACCTCAGCTAAACGACCATCTTTGCAGTCGCCGGACAGCAGGTCGCCAAGGCTTGAAAATTGCGTCTGCGCAAGCCCCCAGGATGCAGGAGCAATAATCTTATCCCATTCGCCCGTTGCGACCGTCCCATCAAAACGGTTCCGAACCGCCGCTTCTGTATCAAAAAACAGATCGCCATCCGGCATGATGGCACCCCGCCGGACGACGAACAGAAGCCATCCCCGGGCGATCGCAAAGGCACCGATCCAGGACGAGAAGGGAACTTCGTTGGCCAGAGCGACAGCCAATGAAATCATGCCGGCCCGATGTCCGGCGCGCTTCTGGCCAAGCCCAAATTGCGGCAAGCCAAATTTCCGAATGCAGAACAGATCGACATTCAATTCGGATTTGGCCGCAATTATTTTTCCTTCACGCCGCGCCGAAGCGACCGTGGGCGCCGTCTGCCAGAACAAACCGACAGCAAAACTCCGCTTGCCCAGCTGGACCACCCCGGCAGGAATGTCCATCAGCCACGCCCGCGGGACGACCGAACCAAAAGCTGGGGTCGGATTAGAATGACAACGACGGCACGATTTCGCGCGGTTTGCAGGCTGCCCCCCAAGGCCGAAGCGCCTAGGCCCGGCAGGCCGCTATCTGACGTAGATTCCGTAATCGACTGATATCCTGCCAAAACCAACAGATCGCCATTGCCCATAATGGCCTCTTGCAGAAAGGAGCGAATATTGATGTCGGGAAGCTGAATTTTGCTGCCATTCGCTTCGAAGGAATCGAGGCTCCGCAAATCAGACAAGCTCAGGCCATATTGCAAAAGCACATCACCGTCATCAAGAATGCAGGGCAAAATCTGCATATTGAAGCCGGTCATGAAACTACCCGGCACCAGCTGGGTTTGCGAAGCGGCCGCCAAAGCCGAACCAAGAGTGGTTGCGGCCGAGGCCACGTAATTGCGCTGTTCTGCCACCGAAACCGGTGCGGCCTGGCCATTGAGGGTGGTGATGCTGGTTTCTGTCATCAAAGTGACCCGGCCCAAAGTCTGCAGAGCATCCACCACCGCATGCGTGGCGTTGGCCGTCGCCGCGCCCGTTGCCAATTGATTATTGCCTTTGCCCGGCAGGGCTTGAATAAGATAGGAGGCCGGTGTTCCCGTGGTCGGGGTCACCGGCATGGGCCCGGCCAAATTAACCGCATAATGCCCAGCCATTTGTTGAAAGATCAGACCAAGATCCAGGCCCAAATCATAATTTTCCCCGGTATCCACGCGCAGAACGGTAACCGATACCGTAACCTGGCGGGTCATTCTCTCGTTTTGCTGCTCCAGATATTCGGCAATCCGCCGCATCGCCTCGGGCGGCGCAAGGACGGTAACCGTCCCCGTCCCAGGTGACATGACAACTTTTCCACCGTCTGGCAACATCGCCTGCACAGCCTCTTTGATGTCATCCCACAATTTGATGGTGGTTTCATGCGTGATATCCTGCAGCATTGAACCATTCGTTGCCGTCGCGGTGCCGACAGAGGATGACGCCGAGGAGGACTGGGCCGCACTGCCCCCCGTTGTATTGACGGCGGCTTTCACTTTGGCATTTGAGGGCAATGCCGCCAGGGTGAAGGTCCGGACCTCATTTTGAAACAGGCGGATGAGTTGGCCCTTATACTCCCAATTGACGCCAAAATTTGTCGCAACACTGTCCAGTAAACCGGATAGGGGGCCGTTCCAGGCCACCGCCATACCCCCTCGCAAAAGCCCGGCCGGTTGTGCGGGCGTAGAATTCGTGCCGCGCGCTTCCTCGGTGCGAACCTCCAAAGCGACTTTGATCCCGCTTTGCGCGGTCACCTCACTGACGATTTCTTTCAGTGACATCGGCGCACCAAAACTGTTCAAAACGATGGCCCCGGCCTTCTCCATAGCCGGTGGCAAAGGCTCTCCGTTGGGTTCGGCGACGCTGTGCCCCCCTACCCATATGCCGTCATGCATAAGGACAGTACCGGAGCGAACCGCCTGTGCCTGAGCCGACCCCGTCGCCAGAAATTTTTCGGCGTCGCGTATTTTGTCGGCGGTCCCCTCATTGGCCTCCTGGGGAACCGCACAACCGGCTAAACTGAGCAGGCCGATT
>DUZC01000251.1 GCA_013349735.1 Rhodospirillaceae bacterium | reverse complement strand
ATCAGCAGCGGCTCCAGCATGAACCAATAGCTGCGATTGCGGGCCGTCGTCAGCCCTTTGCTTAATTCTTCCAGGCGAAACGAGATAAGACTGGTCGAGGAGGTCAAGGCGGCGTCGACGGCTCCGGTCTGCATGGCCGCATAAATTTCATCGGAAGGCATGCTGACCACGGCGGCCCCCGCGCTTTTTAAAACCAGATCCATCTCGCGGCTGCCTCCGCGGACCTTCAGCCCCATGACATCAGACGGAGCGACGATCGGTGTCGCTCGGGAGGCGACGCCGCCACCTTGCCAAACCCAAGCCAGGATCTTGACGCCCTTTTCTTCCATCAGGCGGGTCAGCTCTTTGCCGACAGCGGCCTCCTTCCAGGCCGCGCCCTGATCATAGTTGGTCACCAGGCCGGGCATTAAGGCGATGTTCAATTCCGCCATTTCACCCCCGGCATAGGGCAGGGGAAGCAGGGACAGGTCCAAGGCGCCTTTACGCAGAGCACTGAACTGGGCGTTGGTCTTCATCAGGGACGAACCGGGATAAATATCGAAAGCCAGCTCACCTTTGCTTCTGGCGGTCACTTCGGCGGCAAAGCGGCGGCAAAGCCGGTCGCGAAAATCGCCCTGGTCGATGGTGCCACCCGGAAATTGATGGGAAATCTTCAGACGCATCGGCTCCGCCGCAAAGGGCCTGCGGCCAGCACAGATAACAGCCGGCAAAGCAATCGCCCCGGCAAGCAGATTTCGGCGGCTTAGCAACATGATCAGATCTCCTTGGACGTTTTTTTATCCGGGCTTCAGGCCCTGTATTACTTGCCCCCTATTTTGGGAGCTGGGTATTATGAATAATGGGTATTTCTGTCGGTCACTACCATCAGGAAACCAAATTATTTTTCAAGCAACTGCGCATAGGCTTTTCGTAATTCAGCTTTAATCACCTTTCCCATTGTGTTCCGTGGCAGATCATCCACGAAAATCATTTTTTTCGGGATCTTGAATCCGGCCAGCGTTTTCTTCAGCGTCGCCAGAATTAAAGCGCTGTCCGGTGGGTTCGCTGGATTTTGTGGGCGAATAATTGCAATCACGGCTTCCCCGAAATCGGGGTGTGGTATGCCGATGACGGCCGACTCGGTTACCCCGGGCTGTTCATCAATAATCGTTTCGATTTCCTTTGGGTAAACATTATAGCCGCCGGAAATGATCATGTCGCTGGCACGACCGACGATGCAGATGTACCCATCAGGGTCTTCATAAGCAACATCTCCGGTGATGAAGTAACCGTCTTGGCGGAAGGCCTCGGTCGTCTTTTCCGGGTTTTGCCAATAGCCTTTCAGCAAATTTGGACCTTTTACTTCGATAACGCCAACTTCGCCCGGCTTCAGGCTTTTTCCCGTGTCATCGGCTATGCGCAAGGCAATGCCTGGCAAGGGCTGGCCGACCGTCCCAACCCGACGTTCGCCCCGCAGGGGATTTGATGTGTTCATGCCGGTTTCGGTCATTCCATAGCGTTCCAGAATGGTATGACCGGTGCGTTCCCGGAAGTGATGAAAGGTTTCGGGCAGTAACGGGGCCGAGCCCGAGACGAAGAGCCGCATGTTGGCAGCGGCGGAAGCGTTTAGCCGGGGATTGGCAAGCAGCCGGGAATAATAGGTAGGAACACCCATGAAAACAGTGGCTTGGGCAAAATGGTCCAGTGCCTTTTCGGCATCGAAGCTGGCATGGAACAACATGCGCGCTCCGGAAAGAAAGGCGCACCCACAGGCGACGAACAGACCATGGACATGAAAAATCGGTAAGGTATGCAGCAAGATGTCTTTGGCGGTAAAGCCCCACTCCTGGGTTAGGACCTCAGCATTGGAGATAAGCCCAAGATGGGTCAGCATGGCGCCCTTGGAGCGCCCGGTGGTGCCCGAGGTATAGAGCATCGCCGCCACATCATCAGGCGAAGTTTCGAGCACGCTTAGCGTGATCTCCAGGGACGCCAGCCCGTCCATCAGGCTGCCGCCTCCATCTTGATCAAGCGTACGGACCAGGGCATTCCCGAGACCTTGGGCTATTTCCAAGATGGCGGGGACCATTTTGGTCGTTCCGACAATCAATCCCGGGCGGGCGTCAGCGAAAAAATACGCCAATTCCGGGCCGGTATAGGCCGTATTAAGCGGTAGATAGATGGCGCCAATTTGCAGACAGGCGAGATAGAGAAAAAGCGCTTCCGGCGATTTTTCCACCTGGACGGCGACCCGATCGCCAGGGCGCACACCCAGCTGCCCCAGTCGGGTCGCCAGCCGGCCCGTGGTGGCGACCAATTCGCTATAGGAAACCGCCCGTCCCAGCTCAGTGGTCAGGCAAGTCTTATTACGGTCGTCGGGCAGGGCTTGTAGGATTCGCTGATAAAAATTGGCCTGTCCTGTCATCGGTATTACGAGCCCCCCCGTTCCAAGCGCCGACTTCGACTATAGCGCGTCTCTCGGTTGCTGATAAGGCCGCGAGAGAAGAAAAGGGGGCAGGGCCTGCTCAGTCTTCTCGGACCACATAGGTATAGAAGCGAATACGCCCATCGGGTTCGATCCTGCGGAATAAGCCTTGAATTTCCGCTTCGAAACCGGGGAATAAATTGGCGCTTCTTTCAAACATCTTCAGATAGTCCAACATTGGCTTGGCACGGTGGTCAAGGCGCTCGCCGGGAACGATGGTGGCAATGCCGGGTGGGTAAACGACAAACAAAGTGGTCGCGATCCGACCTTCCACCTGATCCAGAGGCAGAAAGTCAACTTTGTTGCGCGTCAATTGCCGCACAGCCTCGTGCGGCGGCATCACCATTTCCGGAAGATGCTCAAGGGTGAATTGGGCGTTTTGCAGGGCGCTGACCCCGGCATCGCGGTAAAAAGCGTGCATTTCCGCGCAAAGATCCTTGAGCCTTACCCCGCTATAGCGATGGGGGCGCCGGCGGACGAATTCGGGAATGACTTCGTCCAGGACCAGATTATCGTCATGGCGGCGCTTGAAAGCCACCAGACTGCTTAACAAAGTTCCCGCTTTACTGGATTCCACGCCTGGGGTCAGCAGGAACAGCAAGGAATTCAAATCGTTCTTTTCAGGAACAACGCGATTCTCGCGCAAATATTGTGCGACGACCGGAGCCGGGATCCCCCAAGCGGCATAGGTCCCCGTCTGGCGGTCAAAGCCCGGGGTCAACAAAGTCAGTTTGTTGGGGTCGGTCATGGCGAAATTGTCCGCCACATGCCCAAAGCCATGCCAGCCGGCGCCAGGGCTAAGTTCCCAATAGCGCCGGTTGCTGGCCAGTTCATCGGTGGGCAGACTTTCCCAGGCGACTTCCCGGGGGGGCTCGCCGATCGCGGCAGGAATCATAACGCGATCCGGAACGAAGGGCTCGAAGAACCATTGGCGTTCGGGGTCTTTTTCCTTCTCTTCAAATTCCCGACGGATGGCGCGGACCTTTTTGCGCAGTTCGATGCCAAGGCGGATGGTGTCGTCCCAAAGCACTTCCCCTTGGCGGCCCCGCATCATCTGCGCGCCAACGTCAAGCGAAGCGAAAAGCGGATAGAACGGCGAAGTCGAGGCATGGATCAGAAAGGTTTCGTTAAAACGGCGGTGTTCAATGCGCCGGGGCTGATCGCGGATATGCCGATCCTTCATATGGATCTGGGACGCCTGGGAGAAACTGGCCAACTGCTTATGCGTTGACTGGGTCGCGATAATGCCCGGTGAGTCCGTGTTCAGGTCTTTAAGACCCATGGCAAAACTACCGGCAAACAGGGGGTGGAATTTCATGAAACCGGCCCAGGCTTCATCAAAAAGAATGTAATCGCAAAGATGCCCGATCTTTTCACGGATCATTTCGGCATTATAAATACTGCCGTCATAGGTGCATTGTTCGATGACGGCAACACGGAAGGGGCGTTCGCGGCGCCAGGCCTCAGGGTCCTTGACCAGCGGATTGGTGCGGATTTTTTCGCGGATCAGTGTCTCATCCAAAGCCTGATATTGGATTGGACCGATCAGTCCATAGGCGTTGCGGTTGGTTTCCAGGAAAATTGGAATCCCGCCGCCTAACAACAGAGCGCCATGATGCGCCGCTTTATGGTTGTTGCGGTCAAACAAGACCAAATCGTCTTCGGCGACCAGGGCTTGCAGAACAATCTTGTTCGAGGCCGAGGTGCCATTGAGGACGAAATAGGTCTTTTCAGCCCCAAAGATTTTGGCCGCTTCTTTTTGTGCCTGTAAGGCCGGTCCCTCATGGACCAGAAGGTCTCCGAGTTCCAGAACGGAATTATCAAGGTCGTCGCGGAACACGGCTTCCCCTAAATGTTCTACAAAAATCCGGCCGATCGGACTGCGGCTGTAAAAAATGCCTCCATTATGGCCAGGACAGGTCCATAGCTGATTGCCTTCTTCGGCATAATCGACCAGCGCTCCGAAAAAGGGCGTTTTCAGGGTGTCGGCATATTGTTTGAGGCGGCTGACCAGATTTTTCGCAATAAATTGCGGCGTTTCTTCGGCCAGGAAAACATAACCGTCGATGAAATCCAGCACTTCTACCGGAATGTCCTCAAAGCGCTTGCGCCGGACCAGGATGACGATCGGCATTTCCAGGCCGCGTTTGCGCATGAGATTGATCAGCGCAATGGTCTTGCCGCCATTCCCGCCTTTGCCCCAGTCGACCAGGATGCCCCCAATGGCAGCGTCGGTCTGGACCGCGATTTCAGCATCCTCGATCCGTCTAGCTCTGACCACGCCAAAACCAAGCCGTTCTACCTCGTGGATAATTTGTTGAACCCGAACTCCTTCCAGATCTTCGGAGTCAAAGGCAGGGGCGCATACCAGAAAGGTAAACCGGCGAAAAAATTCCATGGCGGTCCGCTCGCAGATGTGATGAACCGACCCCGAAAGCGAGGTCGATCAATGCTTGGGTGTACCATCATTGTCACCCACAGGGCGAGCGTTGAAAGTGACATCATTGTGAAACAATTGATGTCCTTTGCACGTCCCTATCGAAGGCTATTTTTTGCTTAGCGCTTTGGCAACGATCATGCGGACCCAGGCCGCGCGCGAAAGGCCAAGCTTCTCGGCTTGCAGGTCAATCTTGCCGAGTTGCTCATCCTCAAAGCGAATGATCACTGCCTCTTTCTTTTTGTCTTTTTTCTTTTTCTTTTTGTCTTTACCAGACGGCTTTTCCTTGGATTTATTTTTCAGTTTTTTCTCAGCCGGGATGCTGGCCGGCGGATGGTCTGCCGCCTGGATAAAGGCGGCCGCGATCGCATCGGGCGCCGGGGCCGGCGTTTTTACCAGCTTTTTCGGTCCCGCTTTGGGTGTTTTTGCCGCGGGTGCTGGTTTTACGGCGGGCTGGGTGGCTTTTTTTGCCGGCGCCGCCGGCTTTTTGGTGATGGTCATGGCAGTTTGGTCCTTTTACTTTTTTTTGAGTCCGGAAAGTTTCTCAGCTAGACGGATCAGTTCGTTACAGGCTTTGCGATCGGGTTGCGCGGCCTCTAGCACGCCCAACCCAATCGCATTGCAGTTGGGAAAGGCCTTGCGGCGCACCATCGGCGCATCGAGATAGGCAATATCCTGGTTCTCGGCCAGTGCGTCTGCCGCGGCCAGATTGTCCTGGCCCTGCGAATCGGCACAGTTCAATACAGCATAGGCCCGCAATTTTGGATTGGCCTCTCGGGCCTCAGCGATCAGGCTGCCGACCTTATCCAGGGTCCAGACATCAAAACTGCGGGGCTGGAACGGTACCACAGCAATGTCAGCCACCGTCAAAGTGGCGCGCAAAGCCGCGTTATCCCGTCCCCCGGCATCAATCAGGATGTCGTCATAGTGTTTGGCCAGGGATAGGGCCTGGTTTCGCACCGCCGCGCCCAGGGCCGGTTCCAGCGTATAGCCGGTCGCTCCCAGACGGTCGCGGCGAATTGTGGTGAAATCACTGGCGGTTCCCTGTTCATCGGCATCAATAAGCAAGACATTGCGACCGGCCCGCTTGATCCGTTCGATGGCCAGATTGATCGCCAGGGTTGTCTTGCCAACACCGCCCTTGGTTTGAATAAACGCGACGATCATAAGCCACCTTTATAAGCATGCCCGGTTAAATATATATATCGAAACGATATCGCTTTCAAGCGGTGCGCCTTGGGCCCTAATCGCGAAAATTAATAAATTGCAAGGGGCGATCTGCCGGCAATTTTTTGATCATGGCGATCGCTTCCTGAAGATCATCCCGTTTTTTTCCGGTAACCCTAAGCTCGTCCCCTTGGATCGAAACCTGAACTTTCATCTTGCTGTCTTTAATTTCCTTTACCAGCATCTTCGCCAGGTCTTTGTCGATTCCCTGCTTGATCAAAACGGTCTGACGTACGGAATTGCCGGCAGCTTTTTCACTGGGCTTGAAATCCAGCACGGTCGCATCAACCGAGCGGCGGGTCAGATGGACCTTCAACAATTCGTGCATTTGCTTTAGCTTCAGTTCGTCATCCGCCAGCAGAGAGAGGGAGTCCTGCGCC
>DUZC01000168.1 GCA_013349735.1 Rhodospirillaceae bacterium | reverse complement strand
CTAGAGTGCATCAGTTTTAAACTGAAGCACTCTAGGGCCCCTGTGCGAACGAAAAATCTCCGATTTTTCAATGCTCAAGCGCCGCTCGGGCTTAAGAGTTTTTCAGCTTTTTGATTCAGTTAAAATGCGAAAAACTCTAGTGGCCCTGCTGAGACTCGCCAGAGGCTGGTCGGTCATGCTATGAGTCGCCCATCCGGAGGCGCTGTATGAAAGAACCAACCAGCTATCGGTCCGGGGTGGGGATAGTTTTAATCAATCGGCATGGCCAGGTCTTCGCTGGGCGGCGGCGGGACGGGCGTGCGCCGCCATGGCAAATGCCTCAGGGCGGTATTGGCCCGGATGAAAACCCGGATCTGGCGGTCTTCCGAGAATTGCAGGAAGAGTTGGGAACCAGAAAGGCTGACATCCTCGAGGTCTTTCCGCGCTGGGTGCGCTATGACTATCCGGAAGGCAGTAAATCGAAACGGGCGCAGCTCTATCGGGGGCAGCAGCATCTTTGGTATCTATTGCTGTTTACCGGACGCAATCGCCATATCTGCATCGACACCCCTCATGCCGAATTTGATGACTGGCAATGGGTTTCCCCGCCAGCCATGATTGACCTGGTGGTTCCGTTCAAACGGGCCGCTTACCGCGAGGTTCTGGGCTATTTTGCCTCGACCATCTACACCCGGGTGATGCCGCCGGCCATGATGTTTACCCGCTCCCCGACCCAACCGAAGGCCGTGGGCATTCCTTCCGACCCCGATCAATATCAGATCCATTTCGGGTCCTGATCATCCAGGGAGAACTGGCGTCTTATGCGGCTTTGCGGATCTGGCCGTCATAGCGGCGCTGATAGCGCGCGGTCAGTGCATCCGTACGCAACACCACCAAAACGTCGGTGGTATTGAAGGCTTCGTCAATGACGGCGCCCTGGCCCACCGAGGCGCCGGCCCGCAAATAGCCTTTCAATAAAGGCGGCAGCGTTTGCAGGACGGTCCGGGCATCATAGGCGGCACTGACTTCGGCCAGCGGTTGCAAAGGCGTTGCCCGCAAATCTTCCGGCGCCAGATGATGGTCGCGCAGATAACTCAGTTGCGGCCGCAATAAATTCGGATTGGTTCCGGGCAGGCTGGCACAGCCAAATAAAAGGCCGATGCGATGAGCCATGATGAAGCCGGATAGGCCTTGCCAGAGCTGTTGCAGGGTGCCGCGGTTACGCCAGAGCGGATCAACGCAGGACCGTCCCAATTCCAGGATTTCGCCGGGGAAGGATTGAAGGGCCGAGATATCGAACTCATTGGCGGAATAAAAGCCACCGACCTTGGCCGCCGCAGCGCGGTCGATCAGCCGATAAGACCCCACCACCTGGCCATCGGCCAAGGCCAACAAATGGCGGCAAACCGGATCATAAAGATCGCGGTCCAAACCCGTGGCAGCGGTTTGTTGGCTGGGGCGGGCGCCCATTTCCTCGTAAAACACCCGGTAACGCAAGGCTTGCGAAGCTTCCACCTCGGCGCTGTCAGCGGCAAGCCGCACTTCAACATTGCCGGTGGTGGCAAGCGGAAGGTCTTCTGAGGATAAGGTCTGGCGTGAGTCAAACATCGAAGTGAAGATACATTTGCTTTGGCTGGTTTCAAAATGACAAAACTATGACAATTCATATTTGTATCAAATATATTATTCTTTATTGATGTTAACCGAGCACTTAATTAAGCGATATCACAAAGATATTGCTTTAAGTCTATTTTCTTGTTCATCAGGCGCGCTAACTTCATCAAAAGTTCATGGGAGTGACAAATTTTGTATCTTAAGAATCTGTTAAAAGTGGGTCCGTACAGAGGAAAGCGCTTTTTTGCAGAGGTCTCCGACTCCGATGCCTGACGCCAGTTCATTTGCCTTAACGGCGGCTCCCGTTGCCTATCCGTCTCCGGTCTCTCGAGACAAACCGCGCCGGCTTTTAGATATCTGGCAGAGCGGCGATGTGCCTTGGCTCTGTGACTGGCCGATTTCCTGGCGGTTCCATATTTTGGTGGGTTTGGCGATTTTTGCCGGAGCCTGCTTTGCCGGGGCCTATTTGCTGGGCGAAAAGAAGATTTCCATGGCCATCGCAGAACAGGCGTCCTTTCAAATCATGAATGAACTGGCCGCCGACGTCCGCAGCGATTTGCTAATCATGCAAGCCGCCGAGAACAGCTTTGTCGACGAAAATAACCGGGCCGCGGCGACCCAGTTTTCTGAGACAGCGGCGAAGGCCCGAGAGTCCCTGTCCCGGATGAAGGCCTTGCCGGTCGCGGCGCAAAGTATCGATAGGATTGACCAGGTCGATGAGGCCCTGCAGAAAATCGATGGCAGTTTCGGCGAACTGACGCGGGAATCAGAAAAATTGGGCCTAAGCGAGGACGAGGGGCTGAAGCTCAAATTGTCCTCGTCGATGAAAGCGATTCAGCAGGAACTTGATGTATGGCCCAATCAGGATGCCCTTGTGGCACGGATGCTGCAAATGCGTCTGGCCGAGAAGGACTTTATTCAATTTAAGGAAGCCAGCCTGTTAAGGCGGCATCGGCGCTGGTCAAATGAATTTGATCTGAAAATTGACAGTGGCGATCTGGATGCGGGAACCCGCGCGAATTTCCATAAGCTTTTGTCCGTCTATCTTGCCGATATGAGTGACTATAGCCAGACCAGTTTGGCCATCACCAGCAAGTTGAGCGAGCTTCGTGAGCGGTTCAAGGCGACCCAGCCGGTGATTGACAGCCTGTTTTCCCTGGCGCGTGAAGGCGCGCAGCAGGCTGCCGCGAGGCAGGAGCTCACGCGTCGTGCAGTGTTGGTCAATACCTCGGTTATTGGCCTGCTGGCCGGGATGCTTTACCTTTTAGCCTCGGTTGTTTTTCAACGGTCGATTACCCAGCCGGTCACGGCGATGGAAGAGTCGATGCGGCAATTGGCCGAAGGTCGCCACGGGGTCGCCATTCCCGGGGTGGCGCGGCGGGACGAAATCGGTCTGATGGCGGCGGCCGTCCAAGTCTTCAAGGACAATGCTTTGGCAGTGGAGCAATTGCGCCGCGACCAGGAGCGGCAGGCCAATGCCTATCGGATTCGGGCCGAACGGCTGGAAGAACTGGCGCGCCGCTTTGACGCGGATGTCGATCAGATCGTAACGGGTGTCGCCCGTTCGGCGACGACCCTGGAGGACACCGCCAATGATTTGGCAAGCATGGCAGAATTGTCCTCGCAAAAAATTCTTATGGTGGAAAACTCCTCTGGGCAGGCTTCGGCCAGTGTGCAGACCATGGCGGCTGCTTCCGAACAATTGGCGGCCTCGGTTACCGAAATTGCCGGTCGTATCGCCGAATCCGCTTGCGTAACCAACGAAGCAGCTATGCTGGCCCAGCGGACAGACCATTTGGTCAACGGACTTTCTGAGGCCGCACAAAAAATCGGCGACGTCATCACGATGATCGAAGCCCTGGCCAGGCAGACCAATATGTTGGCGCTGAATGCGACCATTGAATCCGCCCGTGCCGGCGAGGCCGGTAAAGGCTTTTCCGTGGTGGCCAAAGAGGTCAAGCTTTTGGCCAGCCATACCACCGCAGCCACCAGGGACATTACGGTCCAGGTGCAATCCATCCAACAGGCCACGAAAGAAGCGGTCGATGGCATTCGCCAGGTGGTGCAGACGGTTCAACATGTGAACGCGATTTCTTCGGCCATTGCCTCTTCGGTCGAGGAACAGGGCGCGGCAACGCAGGAGATTGCCCGCAATGCCGGGCTGGCCGCACAGGGCACCGAGACGGTGGCCACCAGCATTTCCTGGTCGGCGCAACAGGCCCACCGGATGGGGGGTGTCGCCAGCCAGATGCGGGTTGAAACCTCGAGCACCGCGCGCCAGACCGAATCCTTGAGGGACGCCGTCAATGGATTCCTAACTGCCGTACGCAGTTTGTAAAAAGTAGGAATCGCCCGTGTTGCGCTGCAACATTTTTCTTGCCTGAAGCTGTCGAATTTGCCTATCATCGTAAATGCTGCATTGCAGCATTTACGAATTGGAATTGCCCAGCTCAGGAGCTTTAAGAATGTCTATCCCAACCATTGACGAGATTACCGCCACCACCAAAGCCAATGCCGATGCGCTTACCAAAAGCGGCAATGCCGCCATCGCCGGCTTCCAGGAATTGGCCAAGGCCTATCAGGATCTGGCGACCAAGAACGCGGATCGTCTGACCGCTTCGATCCAGGCTCTGGCGGCCGTCAAGACGCCGACCGAGTTTGTTGAGCTTCAACAGAAGCTGATCAAAGAAGCCGTTGATGCGGCGATCGCCGACAGCAAGAAGATCTCGGATTTGACCACCTCCGTTTTCAACAAGTCCTTTGAGCCGGTCAAGCTGCAGGTTGAGGCCGTGCAGAAGTCGGCAAAGAAGTAAGCTGACTGGGCTTTGTTGGAGCAATTTGATCCGCGCGCCCTTTGCGCCGCGCGGATCATGCCGTGGCGCCGGCCTTCGGGACGGCGCCATTTGTGCCTCTAGGATCTTACAACGACGCGCCCTCAAGGGCGAAGGCCTCGAACTTTTCCAAAGGCAGCGGACGGCTAAAGAAATAGCCTTGATAGGCAAGGCAGCCGGAACGAGCCAGAAAATCTCTTTGTGCACCGGTCTCAACGCCCTCGGCAATTACGCTGAAGCCCAGGCTTTGGCCAAGCGTGACAATGGTTTTGGCGATCGTGGCGTTATTGACGTCAAGAAGCATATCCTGGACGAAAGACTGGTCGATCTTTAGCTGGTCCAAAGGCAGCCGCTTCAAATAGGACAGCGAAGAATAGCCGGTGCCAAAATCGTCCAGAGAAAGACCGATTCCCTTTTCCTTAAGCAACGCCATCTTTGCGATGACATCTTCAATATTATCCAGCAGTAAGCTTTCCGTCAGTTCCAGTTTTAACTTACCGGGGTCAACACCCGAAATCCGCAAGCTGTTCAACAGCTGGTCGACATAGTCGGTTTCACGGAACTGTTTGGCGCTGACATTCACCGACAATTCCATTTGCATCAAGCCCGGTTGTTCTGACCAAACGGCCAATTGATGACAGGCCGTTTCCAGAACCCATTGCCCGAGGGCATGGATCAGTCCGGATTCTTCTGCCAAAGGAATGAACGCCGCCGGGGGTAACAGACCCTTTTGCGGATGTTGCCAGCGAACCAGAGCCTCGGCACCGGTCGGGCGTCCCTGGTCGTCGACCTGAGGCTGATAGAACAGGACCAACTGCTTCTGTTCAATCGCGCGGTGGAGTTCGGCTTCCAGCTGCGACCGCGCCTGAATCACGGCATGCAGGGCAGGGTCAAAGAACTGCACCCTGTTTTTGCCCGAAGATTTCGCCTGATATAAGGCTATATCGGCTTGGCGTAATAACGCGTCGATGCTGAGAGGGTTTCCACCGAACAACGTAACGCCGATACTGGGTGTGCAATAAAAATCGGCGTTTGCGATCCGGTAAGGCGCGCCAAGCAGGCCTAATATTTTTCTACCGGCAATTTCGGCCTTTTCAGCCATTTCTTCCTGGCCATCCGCCATTTCGGTCAGAACGACAAGAAATTCGTCACCGCCCATCCGGCCGACCGTATCGGCTTCGGCTAAGCCCTTGGACAAGCGCTGGGCCACCTCCTGTAAAAGGATATCGCCTTGTTCATGGCCCTGGCTGTCATTGACCATTTTAAAATTGTCCAGATCGACCAGAAGCAGGGCGACGCCTTGGCGATGACGGATGGCGGCAGCGACGGCCTGATTCAGGCGGTCCATCAGCAGCCGGCGGTTCGGCAGGCCGGTCAACGGGTCGAAATAGGCTAATTCCCGGATGCGCAGCTCGGCTTGTTTGCGTTCGGTGATATCGCGAACAATGCCCTGAATGACGGTTCGTCCCTCAAATTGCAGGGCGCTCAGCATCACTTCCGCCGGAAAGACCTCGCCGGTACTGATCCGGCGATGCTGCCATTCAAAGCGAACATTGCCAAATTCCATGGCTTTGGCGATCCATTGATTGGCCAGGATCCGGGAGTCGGTTCCGCAGGGCTGTGTCGGTGGCGACAGCGTGCCTCCCGGATGGTTCGGAAAAAATTGCTCTTTGGTCTCGCAGCCAAACAGCTTTAACGCAGCCTGATTACAGTCAAAAAAGCTTTCTTGGTCGTTAAGAAGGATAGCGTCACCGGTCTGCTCAAAAAGGGTCCGGTATTTCAATTCTGAGCTTCTAATTTTTTCTTCGGCTTTCTTTCTTTCGCTAATGTCACGCGCCGAATTGAAAAGGACCCGCCGACCATTCAGATCCAAGGCCCGTCCGGTGATTTCGACGTCAAATATGCTGCCATCCTTGCGTCGATGGCTGGTTTCAAATTTCGTGGTTTGGGCTTCGGCGAACTGGCGGGCGATGACATCCGACAACTGACCGGATGAAAGCGCGCAATCCCAGGCCAAGGGTGTCTGGCCGATCAACTCGGCCCGGTCATAGCCCAACATGCGGAAAAATGAATCGCTGGCCTCAAGCAAGGCGCCGGTTTCGCTCAGAATATGAACGCCGTCGCTGGCGTTTTGCAGCAAGAGCTGACTGCGTTGGCCAGCCCTTTCC
>DUZC01000202.1 GCA_013349735.1 Rhodospirillaceae bacterium | reverse complement strand
CACGAAACTTTCATCCAATTGTCACGACAGAGCGCTATTGTCCGCCGCGAAGGATTGGCAGCATGACGGCCGTCAATCCGTTTGTTTCTTTTGGAGGCCTCATGACCCGTAAGACCCTCGCCGCTGTGCTGGTGGCGACCATCGCCTTTGGCGGCCAAGCCTATGCCCGCGATCAGATCCGCGTGGTTGGTTCCTCAACGGTTTATCCCTTTGCCACGGCGGTCGCTGAACAATTCGGCAAGACCTCAGGTTTCAAGGCACCCATCGTTGAAAGCACGGGCTCGGGCGGCGGCCTCAAGCTGTTTTGCGCCGGGGTCGATGAAAATACGCCAGACATCACCAATTCTTCGCGGCGCATTAAAGCCTCGGAAGTCGAGAATTGCGCCGCCAATGGCGTCAAGGATATCGCCGAGGTGGTGATCGGCTTTGACGGGATCGTCATCGTCAATGCCAAAGCCGGACCGACCTTTGCGCTGACCCGCGAGCAGATTTATAAAGCCACCGCCAAAAACGTGCCGAAGGATGGCAAGCTGGTGCCCAATCCCTATAATAAGTGGAGCGATATCGACCCGTCTCTGCCGTCTGAAGAGATTGTCGTTTTTGGCCCAGCATCCAACCATGGCACCCGCGACGCCTATGTTGAACTGGTGATGGATCCCGCCTGCGAGAAGCAGCCGGAAGTTGCCGCTTTAGCGGGCGACGAGAAGAAAAAGGCCTGCCAATCCATCCGGGAAGACGGCGCCTATGTGGAAGTCTCGGAAAACTACACCGTCATTCTACAGAAAATGGTTTCCCAGCCGCATGCGGTGGGCGTTCTGACCTTCAGCTATCTTGACCAGAATGGCGACAAGATCAAAGCGGCGACCGTTGACGGTCAGGTTGCCAGCTATGACAATATCGCCAGCGGCAAATATCCGGTTTCCCGGCCTTTGTTCTTTTACGTCAAGAAGGCGCATCTCGGCGTCATTCCTGGCATCAAGGAGTTCATTGCCGAATTCACCGCCGAAAAGGCCTGGAGCAAAGAGGGTTACCTTGCCGAAAAAGGTCTGATCGCCTTGCCGGACGCCCAGCGTAAAAGCGAAGCGGCCAAGGCCAAAGAACTGGTTAATCTGAAGCTTTAGTTACATCCACCTCCCCGGCTTCCGAGCCGGGGAGGTTTTTGCTCGAAAGAAGTTTTGCGATTATGCCTTTTATAACCCTTTTGGCGACATTGCTGGCCCTTTCGGCCATTCTGTACCAGTTGGGCAAAGGCCGCGCCTTGCGGCTGTCCGGTGGAAGGCCCGGAGTTCTGCATTCTCTTCCAACTTATTATGGCTCTTATGTTGCGCTCTGGTGTGCCCTGCCGGCATTTCTGCTGGTTGCCGTCTGGATCATCATCGAGCCGATGGCTTTGCAAGCGCTGGTACTGAACAGCTTGCCGGAAACCGTGCGGCAATTGCCTCTGGCCCGGCTCTCCCTGATCACCAATGAAATGCGCCAACTGGCGGCATCCGGTGACTACCGCTTCGCCTCCAGCCCGGAAGCCCGGGCCGCCGCCGAACATTACCGCGATCTGCACCAAATTGGTTTTGCCGCCATGGCCGTGCTGGTTCTGACGGCCGGCATTTTTGGTGGACGCTTTGCATTGGGTCGGATTCGCCCAGCTTTGCGCGCCAGAAATCGTGTTGAACAGGCGATTCTTTTCTTCCTTTTCGTAAGCTCAACACTGGCCATTTTTACCACCATTGGCATCGTCCTTTCGCTGCTATTTGAATCCTTACGCTTTTTCAGCATGGTCCCGGTAAGCGACTTTCTTTTTGGTCTGTCCTGGAGCCCGCAAATGGCCATGCGGACGGATCAAGTCGGTTCTTCCGGCGCTTTTGGTGCCGTGCCCTTGTTTGCCGGGACTTTGTTGATCAGTCTGATCGCCATGGTGGTGGCGGTCCCCACCGGTCTGCTCTCGGCCATTTATATGGCGGAATATGCCAATCCGCGCTTTCGTGCGGTGGCAAAGCCGCTGATCGAGGTTCTGGCCGGCATTCCGACCGTGGTTTATGGCTTTTTCGCGGTGGTTACGGTGGCCCCCTTCCTGCGGGACCTGGGCAACCAGCTGCATTTTTCGGTGTCGTCGGAAAGCGCGCTGGCCACCGGAATCGTCATGGGGGTCATGATCATCCCTTTCATTTCTTCCTTGTCCGACGACGTCATCTGCGACGTTCCCGATGCGCTCCGTCACGGTGCCTACGGCCTTGGCGCCACCCGGTCGGAAACGATCCGGCAGGTGGTTCTTCCTGCCGCTTTGCCCGGAATCGTCGGCGGAATCCTGCTGGCGGTTTCCCGAGCCATCGGGGAGACTATGATTGTGGTGATGGCGGCCGGCTTATCGGCGCATTTAACTGCCAATCCCTTTGCATCGGTAACCACCGTCACGGTTCAGGTGGTAACCCTCCTGGTCGGCGATCAGGAGTTCGACAGCCCCAAGACCCTGTCGGCCTTTGCCCTGGGGCTGGTGCTGTTTGTCGTAACCCTGGCGCTGAATGTCGTGGCGCTGAAAGTGGTCCGGAAATATCGAGAAAGATATGAGTGATCTCGTGCAACAATTGAGCCGATCCGCCACCGCCGATCGGGTGCAAGCGCGGCTGAAACAACGCTATGCCGCCGAACGCCGGTTCCGCGCCTATGGGGTGGTGGCCATCGGTCTGGCGCTGCTCTTTCTGGTCACTTTGCTGACCAGCATCATTGGCAAAGGCTCCAGCGCCTTTTTCCAAAACGAGATCCAGCTGAACATTACCTTCGAACCCGCCGTCATAGATTCCGAAGGCCTTCGTGATCCGGCCGCCATCGCCGGCGCCGACTATCAGGCGCTGATCCGCACGGCGCTGGGAAGCCTTTTTCCCGAGGATACCGACCGCGCCAGCCGTCGCGAACTGATCCATCTTATAAGCCAGGGCGCGGAACTGGAATTGCGCAAGATGGTCATGAACGACCCCGCGCTGATTGGCACCACGCGCCCTGTCTGGTTGCCGGTCGCGGCGCCGGTCGACCAATTGCTCAAGGGCCATATGTCGCGCAACACGGAATTGGGCGGCCAGTTCAATGCCCGCGAACTGGCGCGTATTGATCATCTGACGGGTCAGGGGCTGCTTGCGGCAAAATTCAACAAATGGCTGTTTACCCAAGGGGATTCCCGGCAACCGGAACTGGCGGGCTTATGGGGGGCCGTGGTCGGCTCGTTCTATTCGCTGCTGGTGACCTTGGCGCTGTCTTTCCCGTTGGGGGTTGCGGCAGCGGTTTACCTTGAAGAGTTTGCCGTCAAGAACCGCTGGACCGACATCATCGAGGTCAATATCAACAATCTTGCCGCCGTTCCGTCCATCGTCTTTGGTCTGTTGGGGCTGGAAATTTTCCTTAACGTTTTCGGCTTGCCCCGTTCGGCGCCCTTGGTCGGCGGTTTGGCCCTGACCCTGGTGTCCCTGCCGACCATCATCATCGCCGCCCGCGTCGCCCTGAAGGCCGTGCCGCCTTGGATCCGGGAAGCCGCACTGGGCCTTGGTGCATCCCGGCTGCAAATGGTAACCCATCACGTTCTGCCGCTGGCCATGCCCGGCATTCTGACCGGCACCATCATCGGCATGGCCCGCGCCGTCGGCGAGTCGGCACCGCTTCTGATGATTGGCATGGTGGCCTTTGTCGTCAATATTCCGGCGACACCGCTCGACCCGTCCACCGCGCTTCCGGTGCAGATTTATCTGTGGGCGGCGAGCCCGGAAAGGGCCTTTGTCGAGCGCACCTCGGCCGCAATTCTGGTGTTGCTCTGCTTTCTGGCGGTGATGAATGCCACCGCTATATTTTTACGTAAACGCTATGAACGTCGGTGGTAGATATGGATCCAGGGGCTGAACGGACTCAAAGCAATGGGCATACCAAGGTCGCTGCCCGGGACGTCAATGTCTATTATGGCGAGAAACATGCGCTGAAGACGGTTGATCTGGATATCCGCATCAATGAGGTGACGGCCTTGATCGGGCCTTCCGGCTGTGGCAAATCGACCTTTCTGCGCTGCATCAACCGCATGAATGATCTGATTGATGGCGCCAAAGTAACCGGCTCGATTGTCCTTGATCGCCAGGATATCTATGACCGCAACCTGGATGTCGTGCAATTGCGCGCCCGCGTCGGCATGGTCTTTCAAAAACCCAATCCCTTTCCCAAATCCATCTTTGACAATGTCGCCTATGGCCCGCGCATTCATGGCTTGGCCAATACGGCGGGTGAGATCGAAGAGATCGTCGTGACCAGTCTCAAACGGGCCGGATTGTTTGAAGAAGTCAAAGACCGGCTGGAAGAACCGGGAACCGGTCTTTCCGGCGGCCAGCAGCAGCGTCTGTGCATTGCGCGGGCAATCGCTGTCAGTCCAGAGGTCATTTTGATGGACGAACCCTGTTCGGCCTTGGATCCAATCGCCACCGCCAAGGTCGAGGAACTGATCGACGAACTGCGCGAAAACTTTACGATCGTCATCGTCACCCATTCGATGCAACAAGCCGCGCGGGTATCGCAGCGAACGGCCTTTTTTCATCTGGGCGAATTGATCGAAGTGGGAGATACCGAAAGTATTTTCACCAATCCCAGTCACAAATTGACCCAGGGCTATATCACCGGCCGGTTTGGCTGAACCAGGAAGAGCTTTCATGACCCCGGAACATACCGTGCGCTCTTATGATGAAGAGCTGGGACATCTGAATAATTTGATCGCCCGCATGGGTGGCCTGGCCGAAGCACAGCTGGACGGGGCGCTCACCGCGTTGGTCCGCCGCGACAGCGACCTGGCCGGCAAAGTCATCGCCGCCGACCATAAGGTCGATGAGATGGAGCAGGAGATCCACAGTTTCACGGTTCGCCTGCTGGCACTCCGTCAACCGGTGGCCCATGATTTGCGGTGTATCGTCGGTGCCCTGAAAGCCTCGGGCGACCTTGAGCGGATTGCGGATTACGCCACCAATGTCGCGAAGCGCACCCTGATCCTGAACCAGTTGCCCCCGGTCCAACCGACGGCCGTCGTACCCCGTCTTGGCCGATTGGTTCAGGAAATCGTCAAAGAAATCCTCGACGCCTATGTCGATCAGAACATCGAGAAAGCCTTGGCCGTCTGGAAGCAGGACGAAGAAGTAGACGATATGTACACCGGCCTCTTCCGTGAATTGATTACCTATATGATGGAGGATCCAAGGAATATTACCCCTTGCATTCACCTGATGTTCATTGCCAAAAATATCGAACGCATCGGCGATCACGCCACAAACATTGCTGAAACCATCCATTTTCTGGCGACAGGAACGGCGATCCGTCAGGCGCGCCCCAAGGGAGAATCGGTCCTGCCCGGTCCCCGCGATCAAGGTGAGGATGTGTGATGGAACGGGACACCCCCGCCAAACCGCTGGTTCTGGTGGTCGAAGATGAAGCGCCTCTGGTAACCATGCTCCGCTACAATCTGGAAAAAGAAGGCTACCGGGTCTGTGAAGCGATGGACGGCGAAGAAGCCATGACGATTTTGGCTGAACGCAGTCCTGATCTGGTGCTGCTCGATTGGATGCTGCCAATTATGTCGGGGATTGAAGTCTGCCGACAAATCCGCCGCAAGCCAAAAACCCGGGACCTGCCGGTGATTATGGTAACCGCCCGTGGCGAGGAAGCCGACAAAATCCGGGGTTTGAACATTGGCGCTGACGACTATTTGACCAAGCCCTTTTCCCTGCCCGAACTGTTGGCGCGGGTCCGGGCCCTGCTGCGCCGGGCGCGACCGGCTCAAAGCAAGGGTGTTTTAACCTTTGCCGATATCGTCATGGACCTGACGGCGCATCGCGTCACCCGCCAGGACCGCAGCATCCATCTCGGGCCGACTGAATTTCGTCTGCTGCAGTTTTTTCTGCAAAATCCGGGTTCGGTTTTTTCGCGTGAGGAATTGCTGAACGCGGTCTGGGGACGGGATATCTATGTGGAACCGCGTACCGTCGATGTCCATATTCGCCGTTTGCGTAAAGCCCTGAATACCACTGATGGCGAGGCCGATCTGATCCGCACTGTCCGAGCCGCCGGCTATGCTCTGGACAATAAGGAACCGATCGTTAATTAGCCGCCCGACTGTCACGGAAGATTCATCGTTCTGCCACAAAACCGCCAGCACCCTGCGCTTAAAATAGGCCGGACAAAGGGTCTGGAGGATCAAACGATGAAAGACAATTTTAGCGCGCTTGATTTGCTGTCCTGCGGCGACTTCGCCTTTGTACTCCCGGCCAGCCCTTCCGGAAAAAAAAAGAAGGGCTCCTTGCTCGATCGGCGTAAAGCCAAAAACAAAAAGGCCATCAGCCGGCTGATCCCTTTGATCACCAACCGCTGGCCCCTTGGCCGCGAGCAACCCGGTTGCCACGGTTGGCCGGTGGCTCTGTCCTGGCCGACCCATGACATCACCGCCTTTACCGGCCCGGGTGATACGATCGCTTAGAGTGCTTCAGTTTCAAGCTGAAGCACTCCAGGTCCCCTGTGCGAACGAAAAATCTCCGATTTTTCAATGCTCAAGCGCCGCTCGGGGTAACAGGGGCAAAACCCCGGGCATAAAGTTTTGCTCGGGACTCATCTTTGGTTGAATCTCCGGGTT
>DUZC01000154.1 GCA_013349735.1 Rhodospirillaceae bacterium | reverse complement strand
GTCGGCTTTCATGGTGACCAGCACATATTTCATGGTCACGATGACGATGATCGACCAGAAGATCAGCGAAAGAATGCCAAAAACATTGCCTTGGGTCAGGTCCAACGGGTGCTCCCCGGCAAGACATTCATGCAATGTATAAAGGGGGCTGGTGCCGATATCGCCGAAAACCACCCCCAGCGCGGCCATCGACAAAGCGGCAAAGCCGGATTTCGCCGGGGCCAGTTCGCCATTGGCGGCAGCAAAATGGGGCGAAGGCGGATCGCTTTTGCGCATTAAAAACTACTTGCTCCAACTTCCGGACCGGCCGGGTGGCGGTCCCTTTCTGCGTGAATGGTGCGGGCGGGGGGACTCGAACCCCCACAGGCCTTGCGGCCCTACGGATTTTCATACCAACTGCGGCTTTCGCCGCCCCAACCAGGTCTTTCGAGGCCCTGGCGGGTTTGGGGTCTGGACTATCCCTTCACCATAGCGAACCCGCCTTAGGTGCTGCCCGTCTAGTCTCTACACCTTCCCGTTTCCGGGCTTGGCTCGGGATTCCCATCTGACAGGGTTCCCCGAATTTGAGCAGTTCTACATCGCCGGTTTCCCGGCAAGCACTCAATTTTTCAAGTCCGTTGCGTCTACCGATTTCGCCACGCCCGCTTGCAAAGATGACATCTATACCGGCAGCCGCCGGCAACGCCAAGCCGAAAGCTGTGGCGGTCAGTTCTCCTCATTCCCCTGGCTCATGATTCCTACCCCCATGCCAAGACTGCCGAAGGTCACGACCAATCCAAAAAACAGCAAACCCAGGGTTAAAAATCCGCTTGAAGACTGGGTCGCCAGGCTCCGCAAATGAGCGATATCGTAATACAGGATCAAGCCCCCGAAAACGACGCCACCCACTACGCCCACCACCAGATGGCGAACCAGAAAAGCGAGCGCTATCCGTTCATGACGCAAGAGTTTCATCGTTCCTCATTTCGGAGCTTGGTCTTGCCCTGTCGCGGCCAAACCGCATGCCTTGGCCAAGTGACCGACGGCTTGGGCGGTTTGGGCAACCTGTCCACCGTCCCGTCCACGAACAACAATCACAGTGCCGTAACCGCCGTCCCGGTTAAAAGGATAACTGCCAATCTCCACATCGGCGTTCTGGCGTTGTAACGCGCCCAGACCGTCGGCGATCACCCCTTCCCCTCCCGCTATCGTGACTTCAACCGCCAGTAAGCGCGCGCCGCCACGCAAATCGCCCTTAATGCCGTCGAACATCGCCTGCATGATGCGCGGCACACCCGCCATCACGAAGACATTGCCAAGCCGGAAACCAGGCGCATGGCTGACGGGATTATCAATTAAATCAGCACCTTGCGGGATGTTGGCCATGCGTAGCCGGGCCTCATTGAGATTTTCCGGCTTGATCTGACGCAACAGACGCTCGACCGCCCGCGGGTCCCGCAAAAGGGGGACATCAAAGGCCTTGGCGATGGACTCCGACGTAATGTCGTCATGGGTCGGCCCAATGCCACCGGTGGTAAAAACATAGTCAAATTGGCGACGCAACAGATTAACCGTGTCAATGATCACGCTCTGCTCGTCCGGGATGACCCTGACTTCCTTAAGCCTGACGCCAACCTCGGCAAGACCAAGCGCAATAAATTGCAGATTGGCATCCTGCGTGCGGCCGGACAGCACTTCATTGCCGATAATGACCAGCGCCGCCCTTACCTCAACCGCCATGATCCAGAGCCTCCCGCTTTCATTCCTGAGTCTACAGCCAATCCCGCAGCATCGCCACCAGCGGAAGGTCGGCCGGGGGCATGAGATATTGGCTGAGCATCGCGGGCGATACCCAGGCCAGACGCTGCCCTTCGCGGCCTTGGGGGTGACCCCGCCATTGCCGGCACGCAAAAAGGGGCATCAATAAATGGAAATGATCATAGTCATGGGAAGCAAAACAAAGAGGGGCCAGACAGGATAGCCCGACATTGATTCCGAGCTCTTCCTGCAATTCGCGGATCAGAGCTGCCTCGGGGGTCTCGCCAGGCTGTAATTTTCCACCCGGGAATTCCCATTGCCCGGCCATGCTTTTGCCCTGGGGCCGCTGTGCCAATAAGACCCGCCCGTCGACATCCAACAGGGCTGCTGCCGCCACCAACAAGACCGGGCGAAGCGATCGCCCTCGCTCCCAGTCGACACGCAGGATGGACAGATAATCAAGTTCGGCGGTAATTCCACGGGCCGAAAGCGGGACGGCCTTCCGTTGGTCGAAGGTCAGGCCGGCTTTTTCCAGAACGCGGCGCGAGGCTTGATTTTCGGGCATGACCGAAGCCCAGGCCATTGAGACCCGGCCCCCGTCGAACAGCAAACGCAGGCATCGCCGCAAAGCTTCGGTGGCGTAGCCCCGCCCCCAACAGTCCCTGCCGATCCAATAGCCGACTTCAGCGATATCCCCGGCGACGGTGGCACCGACGCAGCCGATCATTTGCCCGGAAATGCGCTCTTCGATGGCGAAAACCAGCGCCCGTCCAGCCGCCGTTTCACTCGCCACTTTGGCGATAAAGCCCTGGGCATCCTCCAGGCGATAGGGAAAGGGAATGCTGGCGGTGTTTTTCGCCATCTCCCAATCATTGAGCAAGGGGAAAATGGTCTGGGCGTCGTCAGCGCGCATGGGGCGTAACCGAAGATGCGCCGTGTCCAGCGCCAGCGCGCCGGGCTCCGCCCTGAGACAGCCCGTCTCTTCACCCGCCGCCCAGAAGGCGGCCTCAGGTTCGATAGGCTCCATTGATGTCGATATAATCGTGGGTCAAATCACAGGTCCAAACCGTTGCCCGGCCACGTCCCACCCCGACATCAACCGTAAACCGAATATCCGTTCCCTTCATATGCGCCGTCACCGGTGTTTCGTCATAGCCTGCGACGACCTGACCGTTGCGGGCCACGGCGACACCCCCGATATCAATGGCCAGCCGATCACGGTCGGCCTTTTCGCCAGCCTTGCCAACAGCCATGACAATCCGGCCCCAATTGGCATCCTCGCCGGCGACCGCCGTCTTGACCAAAGGGGAGTTGGCGATGGACAGACCAATCCTTTTGGCCGCCCGACGGCTGGCCGCCCCGGTGACCTCGATTTCGATGGCCTTGCTCGCCCCCTCGCCGTCGCGCACCACCATCAGCGCCAGGTCCAGCAGCAAGCCGTTCAGCGCCTTACGGAATCCGCGTAGCGCCGGATCGGACAAGTCCGACACGGGCTGATGGCTGGCGGCCCCGGTGGCAAACAGCATCAGACTGTCGCTGGTCGAGGTGTCGCTATCGACGGTAATGCAATTGAACGATTGTTCGGCTCCCTGTTTCAGTAGGGACTGCAGCACAGGCGCCGGCAGACGGGCATCGGTGAAGACATAGGCCAACATCGTCGCCATGTCTGGCGCGATCATGCCGGCACCCTTGCAGAAGCCGGCGATGCGAACTTCGGTCTGACCGATATGCGCAACCCGGCTGGCCAGTTTGGGATAGGTGTCGGTGGTCATAATGGCCCGCGCCGCCCGTTCCCAACCGTTCTCGGTCAAGCCCGTCAAAGCGTTGCCCAAGGCCGCGGTAATTTTGCCATCCTCCAGCGGAACGCCGATGGTGCCGGTCGAGGCAATAAAAATTTCCTGGGCCTGGCATCCCAGCCGCGCTGCCGCCGCTTCGACCGTCCGACGAACCGAATCGACACCGGCTTGGCCGGTGAAGGCATTGGCATTGCCTGAATTGACCACCAACAGCCGTGCTCGGCCCCCGATCAAGGCCTCGCGGCACCATAAAACCGGTGCCGAAGCCGTCAGCGAACGGGTGAACACGCCGGCGACGGTGGTGTTGGGCGCCAGTTCGGCCAGCATCAGATCGTCACGGCCCTGGTAGCGCAAGCCACAGGCATGCGCCGAAAAGCGCACCCCTTGCATTGGCTGGGGAATGACGATCTGCTTGGGTGCTAAGGGAGACGGGCCGGCCATAGCGGTCAGTTCTTGATTTTGTCCGACGCCGGGCTGCCGTCAGCTTTGAACCGCTCAATTTTGGCCGTCTTTTTCAAGCCATCGATAATTTTCTGCGCGTCCTGCTGCCCCAACTGCATTTTTATCGACTGCTTGACCTGTTCATAGGTCGGCGGCGTGGCCGGACGACGATCTTCGACCTTGATGACATGCCAACCGAATTGCGTTTTCACCGGGGTCTGAGAGAATTCTCCAGCCTTCAGCTTAAAAGCGGCTTCGGTGAATTCCGGCACATTTTCCTGTTTGCCAAAATAACCAAGATCACCGCCATTGGCCTTGCTCGCGGCATCGGTGCTTTTAGCCTTGGCTTCATCTTCAAAAGAGATGCCAGATTTCAGATCGGCAATGACCAGCTTGGCGGCATCCTCGGTCTCAAGCAGAATATGCCGGGCTTTGACCTCTTCCTGAGGCGGCATATTCTTTTTCATATCTTCGTATTTTGCCTTGATCTGATCTTCCGAGATGTCGGCATCAATGCGCCGCTTCAGATAAACCTGCTGCAGGATCTGAATTTGGGCATCCTTGACCATCTGCTGAATTTGCGCCTGGGCATCCTTGAATTGCGCCTTGACCTCGGGGTCGTTCTCGAGATTTTGCTTTTTCGCCTGCTCCAGCAGCAATTGACCCGAAATAACATGGTCAAGCAGCTGCTCGTAAACCATTTCGAGAGGAACCTGGCGAAGTTGCGGAGCGCTTTGCTGAAGTTCCGCCAATTGTGAGCGGTGGATCTCTTTGCCATTCACGGTGGCGACGACGGGGTCGGTGCCGGCCGCCAAGGCAGGAAAAGTAACGACCGTCAGAACGGCTGCTAGGGCTAGACGCAGATTCATCCATTTATTCCTTAATCTGAGGCGGGCATGGGCGCGCAAAGTGGCATTAAGCACAACGCGGCCCGACGCACAAGAGGACCGATCATGGTCTATAGTAAATTCATCGCGAACCCGGCTTTCGTTGACAGAGCGTGTGGCTGGCTCTATCTGTGTCATCGGCTCGCGCGCCGCGAGTGCTTCTTATCGTTGAGGTTACCCCCATGTTCGGCGCTATCGCCCGTCGTTTCTTCGGCACCGCCAATGATCGTCTGCTGAAAACTCTCAAAAAGCAGGTGGATGCTATCAACGCGCTGGAGCCAGCTCTGGCCGAGCTGGCGGATGACGCCTTGCGCGAACGCACCGGCTGGCTGCGTGGGCGCCTGGCCGCCGGGGAAACCGAGGATGACATCCTGGTCGAAGCCTTCGCCACCGTTCGCGAGGCGGCCAAGCGCAGCCTGGGGCAACGACATTTTGACGTTCAGCTGCTGGGCGGGATTGTCCTGCATCGCGGTATGATCTCGGAAATGCGGACAGGCGAAGGCAAGACCCTGGTGGCCACCCTGGCGGTCTATCTGAATGCCCTGTCGGGAAAAGGGGTCCATGTCGTCACCGTCAACGATTATCTGGCCCGCCGCGATTCCGAATGGATGGGACAGATTTACCGTTTTCTGGGGCTGACAGTGGGCTGCATTGTCCACGAATTGAGTGACGCCGAGCGTCAGCAGGCCTACGCCAACGATATCACCTATGGCACGAATAACGAATTCGGGTTCGATTATCTGCGCGACAATATGAAGTTTCGTCTCGATGAAATGGTCCAGCGGCCCTTCAATTACGCGATCGTCGACGAGGTGGACTCCATCTTGATTGACGAAGCCCGCACGCCCTTGATTATTTCTGGTCCCACCGAGGATAACTCTGAACTTTATCTGCGGGTTAACCGGCTGATTCCTGATCTGGTGGCGGAAGATTTTGAAAAGGACGAGAAAGTAAGAGCGGTTACCCTGACCGAACAGGGTGTCGAACATGTCGAAGCCATGCTGCGTGAGGCCGATCTGCTTAAAACGGGCGGTCTTTATGACATCCAAAATATCAACCTGGTTCATCATGCCAATCAGGCCTTGCGCGCCCATAAGCTCTTTACCCGGGATGTCGATTACATCGTCAAAGACAATAAGGTCGTCATCATCGATGAGTTCACCGGCCGCATGATGGAAGGACGGCGCTATTCCGAGGGGTTGCATCAGGCGCTTGAGGCCAAGGAACAGGTCATAATCCAGAACGAAAATCAGACTTTGGCTTCGATTACTTTCCAGAACTATTTCCGCCTTTATCCGAAGCTTGCCGGCATGACCGGGACCGCCATGACCGAGGCATCTGAATTTGGTGAAATCTACGGTCTTGAAGTGGTGGATATTCCGACCAATCTCCCGGTATCGCGTCGCGACGAGGATGACGAGGTCTATCGCACCGCCCGCGAAAAGTTTGACGCCATCGTCACGCTCATCGAAGAATGCCAGAAAAAACAACAGCCGATCTTGGTGGGGACGGTCAGCATCGAGAAGTCCGAGATGCTGTCTGGGTTGCTCAAGAAGAAAAAAATCACCCATGAAGTCCTGAATGCCCGCCACCATGAACGCGAAGCTTATATCGTTTCCCTGGCCGGCGTTCCTGGTGCCGTAACCATTGCCACCAACATGGCGGGGCGCGGCACCGATATTCAGCTGGGCGGCAATCTGGATATGCGGCTGCGGCATGAACTGGCCGATATTGCCGATCCGGCGCTCAAAGAGGCGAAAGCCGCGAAAATAAGAGCCGAGGTGGCTGACCTTAAGGCGGTGGCTCTGGCGG
>DUZC01000238.1 GCA_013349735.1 Rhodospirillaceae bacterium | reverse complement strand
CTTGGCGCTCTGCGCTTTATTGGCCGTGGACTGGTACGAGACCGATCGGGTCGAGGAACAGTTGCGTTCTTTTTCCGAAAATGAATTGAAATCCCTGGATGCGTTGATTTACAGCGCCATGGATAAGCGCAAATTGGATAAGGCCAATGTTGCCATCGACGTTTTCAATCGCTGGTTTGAAAGCCGTAATGCCGATTATCCTGGTAAATTATGGAGTGCCTGGGGTCCGCGCACGATCGCCTATATGGCGGCGGATGAGCCAAGCCATACGCCAAAAATGCCGCAAGATGCGGTGGATGAGGAAGCGATTCGCACCGGGAAAATGGTGGCCCGTTTTGTCGGATCGACTTATCGCCTAAGCATCCCGATTGTTCAGGGGGTAACCCCTGAAACGCAAAGCCGTTCCTGCAAGTCCTGTCATGCCGGAGAAATGAACACGCCGGATGGTGAGGTCATCGCTGTCTTTTCCAGTAGCCTGAACACCGAGAAGGATTTCAAGCATCTGCGTCAGGTGATGTTGGCGGTTCTCGGCGGGGCCCTTGCGATCGTGGTATTGGTGACCCTGGCCATCAGAGTGGTTTTCAGCCGGGTCATCAATCGGCCCTTGTCGCGCATAACCGATGTCATGGCGCGTTTGGCTTCGGGGAATCTGGACATCGAGGTTCCTGACCAGGACCGCCGTGATGAAACCGGTGATATGGCCCGGGCGGTTAAGGTTTTTCGCGACAATATGATCCGTCAGCGCGAGTTGGAGAAACAGCAGAAGTCTGAATTTGAAGCCCGCCAAAAGCGGACCGGCGTTATTGAAAAGCTGACACAAAATTTTGATCAGTCAGCCTCGCAGATCGTTAAGGGCTTGGCCGATTCGGCCAGTCGGTTCGAAAGCTCGGCCAAGACCATGAGCGCGGCGGCTGTCAATACGACCGAGCGTGCCAGCAGTGTTTCCGCAGCTTCGGAAGAGGCCTCGGTGAATGTTCAGGCGGTGGCCTCGGCGGCCGAAGAATTGTCGATGTCGATTAATGAGATTGGCCGCCAGGTGGGGCATTCAGCGCAGATTGCCCGCAGCGCGGTGGACGAGGCGACCCGGACCGAGGCGGAAGTGGCGGAATTGGCGGTGACGGTTGGTCGCATCGGCGATGTTGTCGTGCTGATCAATGATATCGCTTCGCAGACCAATTTGCTGGCCTTGAACGCAACCATCGAAGCGGCCCGGGCTGGGGAAGCCGGCAAGGGATTTGCGGTGGTTGCCAATGAGGTAAAAAATCTGGCCAACCAAACAGCCAAGGCGACCGGCGAGATCGGCGAACAAATCTCTGCCGTCCAGGGCAAGACGGAAAGAGTGGTGGTGGCCATCAAAGCCATTCTTAAAACCATTGTAGAAGTCGGCGAAATTGCTTCGAGCATCGCCGGGGCGGTGCAGGAACAGACCTCGGCCACGCAGGAAATTGCCAGAAATGTCGAGCAGGCGGCGGCCGGAACAGCGGAAGTCAGCAGCAATGTGGTGGGTGTTCAATCCGCCGCTGATCAGACCAATCGGGATGCGTCGGATTTGCTTGCTGCGTCGCAGGAATTGGCTGCACAGTCGCAGAAACTGAGTGCGATCATCAGCAGTTTCCTGAGTGAGGTGGGGCGCGCCTGATTTTCGAAAGAATCAGGTTCCGTCGCCAAGCGGTCCGTTGTAAGAAGAGGCCGCTATGAGCGCCGTTGCCCGTCTATGACTCAGAATCCGATTTCTTCCCAACCGGCACAAAGTGATGTGGCGCCGCTGGTGGCGGTCGTCGTGCCGGTGCGCAATGAAGCGGAAAATATCTTGCCCCTGGTGGCCGAGATCGCTGCGGCTTTGCGCGGACGCTATCTTTTTGAAATCATCTATGTTGACGATGGCAGCGACGATCAGACGCCGGCCCGGTTGCGTGAGGCGCGGACGCTCTATCCGGAGTTGCGCAGCATCCGACATCAATCCGGCTGCGGACAAAGTCAGGCGGTTGCCAGCGGTGTCAAGGTTGCCCGGGCATCCGTCATCGTGACGCTTGATGGGGACGGTCAGAATGACCCGGCGGACATTCCTATCTTGTTGGAGCGCCTTTTAAAGGAACCTCTGGACCAGCAGGATTTTTTGCTGGTTGGCGGTTATCGGCAGGCGAGGCAAGACAATGCTTTGAGACGCTTGTCATCCTCGGTCGCCAATCGGATAAGGGCCGGTTTGCTGGGCGATGACACGCCCGACAGCGGGTGCGGTCTTAAGGTTTTTACCCGGGCCGCGTTTCTCGATATGCCGCGATTTAATCATATGCACCGCTTTTTGCCGGCTTTGATGCTGAGGCGGGGGGGGCGAACCCTTTCGATCGCGGTCCATCATCGACCCCGACAGCGCGGTCAGTCCAAATATGGCTTATGGAACCGGCTTTGGGTTGGTATTGTCGATTTGCTGGGGGTCATGTGGTTGCAGAGCCGCGCCTCTCTGCCCGTCTTTGACGGCGAAACTAATGAGTGAGAAATGAGTGCCGGGTTTCAACCGCGGCTGATGCTCAAGGGTCTCGTTCTTATCCTCTCCTTGGCGATCTTTGGCTGGTTGCTCAATGATCTGGGGTTGCGGGATCTGCTCGGGACCGGTTGGATGGACAATGTTGTGCGGGGCCATGGCCTGTCCGGGGAGGCACTGTTTCTGTTGGTTGGGTGTGGCGCGATCGCTATCGGACTGCCCCGTCAGGCCGTCTGCTTTTTAGCCGGTTACGGATTCGGGCTGGGGTGGGGCGTTGGTCTGGCCAGTCTGGCCTCCCTTGGCGGCTGTCTGCTCAGTTTTTTTTACGCCCGTTGGTTGGGACGGGACCTGGTTATTCATCGTTTTGCCGAACGCATCGGTAAAATCGACGCTTTTCTGCACGACAATCCAATGACCATGACTATCCTCATTCGCTTTCTTCCGGTTGGCAGCAATCTTTTGACCAACCTGTTGGCTGGCGTTTCCTCGGTTCGGCCTTTGCCCTTTCTGACCGGCTCATTGCTTGGCTATTTGCCACAGACTCTGGTGTTTGTATTACTGGGCAGTGGCATTCAGGTGGATCCCCTGTTTCGCATCTCGCTCAGCATCGGATTGTTTGTCCTTTCCGCTCTGCTCGGGGTGTTCCTTTATCGCCGATTCCGCCATGGGCACAGTTACGCCGCCGAATTGGACGAATAGAGGCCAAGTCGCCGTTCCAAGGGATTGGCCCTTGACATCCTGAAGTCTCCCCACTAGATCGTTAGCACTCCTCGGCTATGAGTGCTAACAAGCGTTGCGCGCCGAGAAAAAAGCTTTACGTAATTTGGTTTTTCAAACGGAGGTTGTTGATGAAGTTCAGACCGCTCCATGACCGCGTGGTGGTCAAGCGTCTCGATCAGGAAGAAAAGACCGCGGGCGGAATTATCATTCCGGACACAGCCAAGGAAAAGCCCATGCAGGGCCAGGTTGTTGCGGTTGGCCCTGGGGCTCGCGGCGATGACGGCAAAGTGGTTGCCCTGGACGTTAAGGCCGGCGACCGCGTGCTGTTCGGCAAATGGTCGGGCACCGAAGTCAAGATCGACGGCGAAGAGCTGTTGATCATGAAGGAATCCGACATCATGGGCGTGATCGCCTGAGCAAAGGAACGATGAGAAATGGCTGCTAAGGAAGTAAAATTCTCGACCGATGCCCGCACGCGTTTGCTGCGTGGTGTTGATATCCTCGCCGATGCCGTAAAGGTGACGCTGGGACCGAAGGGGCGCAATGTGGTGATCGAAAAGTCTTTCGGTGCACCGCGTATTACCAAGGACGGCGTGACGGTTGCCAAAGAAATCGAATTGGCCGATCGTTTTGAGAATCTTGGTGCGCAGTTGGTCCGCGAAGTTGCTTCGAAGACGGCGGATCTGGCCGGTGACGGAACGACGACCGCTACGGTGCTGGCCCAGGCGATGGTCCGCGAAGGAGCCAAGGCGGTTGCCGCCGGGCTTAATCCGATGGATCTGAAGCGTGGTATCGATCTCGCCGTTCAGGCGGTGATTGCCGATGTTAAAAAGCGTTCGAAGAAGGTTTCCACCAATAGCGAAATCGCTCAGGTCGGCACGATTGCTGCGAATGGTGAAACTGAAATCGGTGAGATGATCGCCCGGGCGATGGAAAAGGTCGGCAACGAGGGTGTCATCACCGTCGAAGAAGCCAAGGGCCTCGATACCGAGCTGGAAGTGGTCGAAGGCATGCAGTTTGACCGGGGTTATACCTCGCCTTACTTCATCACCAATGCCGAAAAGATGACCGTCGAGCTGGAGAACCCCTACATTCTTCTGCACGAAAAGAAGCTTTCCGGTCTGCAGCCATTGCTGCCGGTTCTGGAAGCCGTGGTGCAGTCTGGTCGTCCCCTGTTGATCATTGCCGAAGACGTGGAGGGCGAAGCCCTGGCCACTTTGGTGGTCAACAAATTGCGGGGTGGCCTGAAAGTTGCCGCCGTGAAGGCTCCTGGTTTTGGCGATCGCCGCAAGGCCATGCTGGAAGATATTGCCATCCTCACGGGTGGTCAGGTGATTTCCGAAGATCTGGGGATCAAGCTGGAAAGCGTGACGGTTGACATGCTTGGCACCGCCAAGCGGGTCACGATCACCAAAGAAGACACCACCATCGTCGATGGTGTTGGCAAGAAGAAGGACATCGAAGGTCGTATTAAGCAGATCAAGGCGCAGATTGAGGAAACCACCTCGGACTACGACCGCGAGAAGCTGCAGGAACGTCTGGCCAAGCTGGCTGGTGGCGTTGCCGTGATCCGCGTGGGTGGTGGGTCCGAAGTTGAGGTCAAGGAGCGCAAGGATCGTGTTGACGATGCCCTGCATGCAACCCGTGCCGCAGTCGAAGAAGGTATCGTTGCGGGTGGCGGTGTCGCACTGCTTTATGGGATCCGCAGCCTTGAATCCCTAAAGGCGGGCAATGAAGATCAGAAGGTTGGCATTGAGATCGTACGCCGCGCCTTGCAGGCTCCCGTCCGTCAGATCGCCGAAAATGCCGGTTCTGATGGCGCCGTGGTTGCCGGCAAGTTGCTGGAATCCAAGGATGTCAGCTTCGGTTTTGATGCTCAGAAGGGTCAGTATACCGACATGATCAAGGCCGGCATCATCGATCCGACCAAGGTTGTGCGTACCGCGTTGCAGGATGCCGCTTCCGTTGCCGGTCTGCTGGTGACCACAGAGGCCCTGATCGCCGAGCGTCCGGAAAAGAAGGCCCCCGCGGGTGGCCCCGGTGGCGGTGGTATGGGTGGTATGGGTGGTATGGGCGACATGGATTTCTAAAAGAAATTCCTGAAAGCCAAGAAACCCCGACGTTTAGGCCGCGCCGAAAGGCGCGGCCTTTTCGATGTAGACCGCCTATTCTGGCGGATCCTTGCTGACCAGATCCAATCGTGAAGCGGCGACCACCGCATGGGTCCGATTGTTGACGTTCAGGGCTTTCAAGATTGCTGTGACGTGAAGTTTTACGGTTCCTTCCGCCAAGTCCAAGGTCTGCGCAATTTCCTTATTAGTGCTGCCCCGGCTCAACAGTTCCAGGACCTGTTCCTGTCTGGGGGTCAAATGGGGCGGGCCACCTTGTCCGACCAGCTTGTTTTTCTGCGGCAGGCTATGCTCAACCCACTGGTCCAGCAGGGCTGGGGGTAAGTAGATTCCTCCGGACAGCACCAGCTTCAGGGCGCTTAGGGTGACTCTGCTGTTAGAGGTCTTTGGGATAAAGCCTGCGGCACCGAGATTGACCGCCATTAGCACCTGGCGCCGTTCATCGGCAGCGGACAGGACGATGATTGGAACTTCGGGAATTGTCTGCCGCAATAAAGGAAGCCCGTCTTCCCAGCGCATGCCCGGCATGGACAGATCAAGCAGCACAATTTTGATATCTGTCTCGGTTTCGGCGATGGCAAGTAACTGTGGATAGTCAGCGGCCTCGATGACGTTAATCGCCGGGTCCATCTGCAACAAAACATGTCGCAGACCGTCGCGGAACAGTTCGTGGTCATCAGCGATGAGAATCTTCATGTCATTCTTCCCTGCGGGGCCGATTGCCGCCAAAATTTTGCACCGCAAAATATACAACCTGGAGGAGAATTCAATATGCACTTCAGTAAAATATGCGCCTGTCCAAATGAGGTATAATAGACTTTAGTAAGTAGTCTTATATATCTTTAGTAATAAATATTCATATGATATAATATTTATCTGTGTGTTGTGCGAATTTAAAGTATGGCTATTTTGCTTTAGCCGGTTGCCTGCACTGTCAAAGGCGCAGGATATCGCTCGGGTCTGGTTCCTGGTCAGCGATCTTGCAGAAAATGGCAAACATCGTGCCCTTCCCTGGCGTAGAGCGAACTTGAATTTGATGCTCAAGCAAGCTTGCTAGGCGCGTCACAATGGCCAAGCCTAGACCGCGCCCGTGGTCTCCCGAGCTGATTTGCATCGGTTCTGTCGAAAACGGGGTCTGCCCTGAAGCTTCGATGCCGACGCCGCTATCCCAGACTTCCACCCTTAGCCGACCGTCATTATGCAGGCGAGCGCCCACGAGGACCTTGCCTTTTGGTGTATAGCGGATGGCATTGGCAATAAGATTTCTCAGGATTCGGCTGAAGAGAACAGCATCGCCGACAAGGTTTCGGTGGCTCATGACAAAGCGCAGGCTTAACCCTTTGCTCTCGGCCAAAGGCGTAAACTCGGCGCGAAGGCGCCAGAAGACTTTGGACAGTGCGAAACTTTTTGAAAGCAAGGCTTTC